>NZ_DASTTN010000453.1:0-8419 GCF_035760125.1 Flavobacterium sp. | reverse complement strand
AACAATTTCTAGTGAATATGACAGTTCAGCATGCATCGAGTCAGCAATTGTTGTTTCCTATTAACTTGTTTTATTCAGCGACAGAAATGGAACTTATTGCCGAGTTGCAGCAATCATTAGTCAATACGGGATTTGTTTTTGAGGAGTCTAATCCCGATCATATCGTAATTTCGGGTATTCCTGTGAATATAACCGAGAGTGAAGTGGCAGCAGTTTTAGATCAGTTATTGAGTGATTTGCATAATGGAATTCCAGAGAATAGTTTTAGTCAGAATGATACTATTGCCAAATCAATGGCCAAAAGTTTGGCTGTAAAAACAGGTGCCTATTTAACCGAAAAAGAGCAAGAGAATTTAGTAAATGGACTTTTCGCTTGCAAGGACCCGAATGTTTCCCCATTTCAGAAACCCACTTTCATAACTATGCGTGTGGAAGACTTAGATAAAAAATTTGCATTATGATGAATATTACACCTACAGTAAAACAGTTATTAATTATAAATGTGCTGTTTTATATTGGCTCGATGATTGTTGGGGAGCCTGCCTATAAATTACTTTCGATGTATTTTTTCGAGAGTCCCGATTTTCATTTTTGGCAAATTTTCACACACATGTTCATGCATGCGCCATTGCCTAATATCATGCATATTGCTTTCAATATGTTTGCTTTATATTCTTTTGGTTCGGCGTTGGAACATTTTTGGGGAGGTAGAAAGTTTGTATTCTTTTATATTTCCTGTGGTTTAGGAGCTGCTTTATTGCACACTGGTGTGAACTATTATTTTTTTGAAAATGGAATCAATATCTTAGTGGAGAATGGTTACCAAAAAGTTGAAATATTAAAAATCTTAAGTGAAGGGAAATTTGATACCAAGTGGCAGGAATTATTAACTCCATCCGATTTTCAGGCATTTATGGGTGCATATTTAGGAAATGTTGTAGGAGCGTCAGGGGCTATTTATGGCTTATTGGTGGCTTTTGCTTTTATGTTTCCTAATGCTGAATTGGCTTTGATGTTTATTCCAATTCCAATTAAAGCAAAGTATTTTGTTCCAGGATTATTGTTAATTGATTTATATTTGGGTGTTTCTGGAGGATCTTTATTTGGAGGGTCGAGTGGAATTGCTCATTTTGCACACCTTGGAGGCGCATTGGTTGGTTATTTGATGATGTGGTATTGGAAGAAAAACCAATTCAATAACCATCGTTGGAATTAATGCTCTTAAGGAATAAAAAGATAAATTAAAACACAAATGATAACCCATAACTGATTATATCAAATATGAACATCTTAGACGATTTGAAAATGCAATATAAATTAGGTGGGATCGCCTTAAAATTGATCTATTGGAATATAGGTTGCTTTTTGGTTTCCCTAGTGTTTTTCTATCAATTTAAGCTTGGGGCTTTTAATTTTCCCAATTGGATTGCTTTGTCATCAGAGCCAGCCGTTTTTGTATTAAGACCTTGGACTTTTCTGTCTTATGCTTTTTTCCATGATGGGTTTTTCCATTTGCTTTTTAATATGATGGTGCTGAACTTTTCGAGTTACTTGTTTTTGACTTTTTTCTCTTCCAAACAGTATTTGGGACTGTATATTTTAAGCGCCATTTTTTCGGGACTGATTTTTGCTTTGGGCTTTAATTTGATGCATTACAGTGGAGCGATAATTGGGGCATCGGCGGCAATAATGGCTATTTTGGTTGCGGTAACAACTTATAGTCCTTTGATGAATGTACGATTGTTACTCGTTGGGAATGTGAAATTATGGCATATTACGGCGGTAATTATTATTTTGGATCTAATGCAATTCCGATTAGAAAATTCTGGCGGGCATATTTCTCATTTGGCTGGTGCTTTTTTTGGGTTTGTATATATTAAATTGCTTCAAAACGGAACTGATTTGAGTAAGATAGTGAGTGTCGTTTTGGATTTCTTTACCAATTTGTTTAAAAAGCCTTCGACCCCTTTTAAAAAAGTGCATAAAAATTATAGAAAACCAGTCGAAAAACCGATTTCAAGAATAGTTGTAAAAGATAAAAAGCAACAGCAAATAGATGAGATTTTGGACAAAATCAGTCAGTCAGGTTATGAAAGTTTGAGCCAAGAAGAAAAAGAATTCTTGTTTCAAGCCGGAAAATAACCTATTTTTATCTAATTATTGAAGTGTAAAACGTTAACTTTTAGATTGCAAAGTTTAAAATACATTAAATATGAAGAACCTTTCATGGTTTAATAAAGGAATGTTTTTTTTGAATTTAGTACTGATTGTGCTAACATTCATCGCCTATTTACTCCCTTTTTTGGCACCAAAAATCTTTCCGCTTTTATCGGTTTTTACTTTATTCATGCCTTTGTTTTTTTTGGCGAATGGATTATTCTTTTTGTATTGGGCGATTCAGTTTAAAAAACGCATGATTTTATCAGGCTTAGTTCTTCTAGTTGGAATTACTTTTTTTAATAAGTTTTATAAATTCTCTGCTAAAGAATTCGAGCAAAGCGATAAAGATTTTACGATTATGAGTTATAACGTAAGATTGTTTAATGTTTTTAAATGGTTGGATCGTGACGATATTCCAGATGTAATTTTAGAATTTATCAATACTGAAAACCCAGATATATTATGCATCCAGGAGTTTTCTAATTCTGCTAATATTGATCTAAAAGTGTATCCCTATAAATTTGTTTTGATGGAGGGTAAGCAAATTAAAACGGGCCAAGCAATATTTTCTAAATTCCCTATTATTGAACACGGGAATATTGTTTTTCCGAATTCCAATAATAATGTTGTTTTTGCTGATATTAAAAAGGGAAAAGATATAATACGAGTTTATAATATGCATTTGCAGTCCATAAAAATTTCCCCGGATGTTAATGAAATTTCAGAAAATATCGATGTAATCGACCAACAAAAATCCAAATTCCTTTTTATTCGTATCAGTAAAGCTTTTAAGCAACAACAGGAACAAGCCGCCATTTTTAAAGAGCATGAAAAGAATTGCAAATACCCAATTATTGTCTGTGGTGATATGAATAACAGTGCTTTTTCCTATGTGTATAGAAATATAAAAGGGAAACTAAAAGACAGTTTTGAAGAAGCTGGAGTTGGTTTTGGTGCTACATATAAGTTTAAGTATTACCCGGCCCGAATAGATTATATTTTTGCCGACGAAACTATGGAAGTAAAACAATTTGAGAGCTTCCCTGAATTTCAAAACTCAGATCACTATCCCATTATGGCAAAGTTATCTATGAAATAATTTTAATTTTCTTTTAGAAAAACTATAAACCCTTCCTAAATATATTTTAATTTAGAAAGGGTTTAAAATTTTAAACTAGTTTTATTGAGTATTGAATTTTATTTGATTAGTACTTGATTCTTTAAATAATCCATTGCAAATTTTCCCTCATTAAATAATAAATCCAGAACGCTAAGATTGTTTAAAAAACCAAATTTGTCATCAAAAACTTGGGTATAGTTCTCAAAAACTGAATGGTCTTTTTTTCCGTTTACTAAATGTCTAAAATCAGTTATTTTGGAATTGTCTATTTCATGAAAATATTCAATTGTGGTATCAAATTCTAATTTCATTCGCAAACACTTGGATGTTATTTCTAATGCTTCAAAATTGAGGTCCATCAAAAAAGTATGTTTCTTTTGAAAAATAGGAAGTAAATCATCTTCAAAATACTCAAAGAAAGGAGAGCTTCTGTAGGCGGCCTCCAGCGATTTGAAATGCTGTTTTTGCCAATCAAACTCCGATTCTATTTTAATGTCTTTTGTCTTTTGATGTGCTAAATTGGAATGCTTTATTGGGATATTCAACAACTGAATTCCGTTTGGACTATAAATGTAAGTTCTGTTGCGATTGGTCTGCTTTTGAAAATTATCCTCTATTTCAAACGTAATACTATCCGATTGAGCCATGGCAACAAAATGGCTTATGGATGGAAAATAGGAGGGATGTATTAGGATGTTCATTGTTTTAACGGTTTTGAAGTTTAGAAAGGTTAGTCGCAAATTCTTAATTTTCTAAACAATATATACTTTTAAACTTTTTTTTCTTTTCTTTTTTTCCAAAAATACTCACCAACAAAAAATGCTGCAACAGCGATTAAGAAATGAATTAAATAAGATTTAGGTTCCCCATCATTTACGAAAGAGAAAACTCGATTCCATCTTATTTTGTGAATTCCTTTGCCATCTTTGTCCCAACTAAACCAAATGAATACAGGTTTACCAACGACATGATCAAAAGGAACATAGCCCCAAAATCTTGCGTCTAAAGAGTTTTGACGATTATCTCCCATCATCCAAAAATAATCTTGTTTAAAAGTGTAGCTGTTAGCTGGCTTTCCGTTTATTATAATTTCATTACCGTTAATGAGTAATGTGTTTTTTTCGTATTCCTGTATAATGCGTTTGTAAAATGGAAGTGTTTTTTTGTCTAATTTAATTGTCTCTCCTTTTTTAGGAATATAAATAGGTCCAAAATTGTCAATGTTCCATCCTAAAGAATGAATGTGAGGAAATACGTCCCCATCTTCCCCCTTTGGAAGTAAATATTTTTTAACACCTTTAACTACTGGATTAGCAGCTATTCTGCTTGCTTCCTTGTCGGTTAAAGTTAATACATATTCTCCATTATTGGTCAATGGAAAATCTCCATTCACATCCTTCAAACCATCTCTAGCGCCATACATGTTTACTAGGGAGCTCTGGTCCATATGTGTACCTTGAGTATTTACAAAAAAGTTATATTGGAGTTTTGCACTTTCGGGTAATTTGCTTGGTTTTCCATTGATGTAAATGTCTCCTTCACGAATCTCCAAAGAATCTCCGGGTATAGCAACACAGCGTTTTACTAAATTTGTTTTTTTGTCAATTGGTTTGTAATAATTTCTTGTTGGTTTAAAATTATCCATGTCCAATAAAGTATCCGCAGGCTGATTAAACACTACTATGTCATTGCGTTTAATCGTTTCAAATGAAGGAAATCTAAAATAGGGTAATTGAAACTTGTTCAAAATCGAAGTTTCCTTTTTTGTAATATCATCATTGAATAGGTATGATTTAACGCCTAAAAACGGGATTGAATCATGTACCATAGGCATTGCTACGGTGGTCATAGGAGCTCTTGCTCCAAAATTTAATTTACTTACAAATAAAAAATCACCAATGTATAATGTTTTTTCTAATGATGAAGATGGAATCGTAAATGGTTGTATAAAATAGGTGTGAACCAATGTAGCGACAATAATAGCGAAAAGTAAAGAGCTAATTGTATCGGCAGTTTTATTCTCCGGGTTTAAGTTTCTCTCTGCTTTATAATTTAATTTTTTTGAATAACTGATGTAGTAAATGTAAAATCCTAGAGTAACAATTACTAAAAAGGTATCTAATTTTGAATTTTTTCCAAAACTTCGTAATGTTTCCACCCATATAACTGGAAACATGATAAGGTTAATGATTGGTATAAATAGGAGGATAGTCCACCAAGTAGGTCTACCAATGATTTTCATTAAAATGATTGCATTATAAACTGGGATTAAAGCTTCCCAGCGTTTTCTTCCTGCAATTTCATATAGTTTCCATGTTCCTAAAAAATGTACTACCTGTATGAACAGAAAAAAAAGAAACCATTGGTATATTGACATATTGGTCTTGTTTTATAATTCTTTTTTCACTTTTCTTTTTTTCCAGAAATATTCACCAACAAAAAAGGCAGCGAGAGCGATTAGGAAGTATTTAAAGTAAGATTGTGGTTGTCCTTCGCCGCTAACGGTTGTGAATACTCTGTCCCAACGAACTTTCCAATTGCTCTTAGGACCATTAATTCCATCGATACTCATCCAAATAAAAATTGGTTTCCCTACGATATGATTTTCAGGAACGTAACCCCAGTAACGACTGTCTTCAGAGTTATGACGATTGTCTCCCATCATCCAGTAATAGTTTTGGTCAAAAGTATAGGTTGTAGCCACTTTGCCATCAATTCTGATCTCATTACCATTCACTTTCAAATCCTTTTTCTCATAATCGGTGATGATGGTTTTGTAGAAAGGCAAACTTTCTAGGTTTAAGGCAACGGTTTTGCCTTTTTGTGGGATGTAGATTGGACCAAAATTATCTCGGTTCCATTTGTTGATGTGTGGAAAAATACCATCTTCAACATTTTTTGAAATAATTCTGTCTACAGCTTTTATTCCAGGAACATGCTGCAATCTCTCAGCTCCGGCAGCAGTTAAGGCGCTGATAAACAAAGTGTCTCTTGTTTGTTGGTTTAAGAAACCAGCACCATCAGTGATGTCCATATCTTTGAAAAGATATTCAAAGTCAATAGGTGTTTTGCCATCCAAAACTACGTTGTATGAGAACTGTGGTTTTGCACGTTCCGGTAAAATCAATTCTTTTCCGTTGATGTAAACTAATCCGTCTTTTATTGATAAGCTATCGCCAGGAACACCAACACAACGTTTTACATAATTTGATTTTTTGTCAATTGGTTTGTCAACCCTTAGTCCAGATCGATCCCTGAATTTATATACTGTATCTGCAGGCCAGTTGAAAACAACAATATCGGTACGGTTGATGGTTTGAAAGCCTGGAAGTCTAAAATAAGGCAATTGTGGCCAAGTCAAATATGATTTTCGTTTGGTCAATGGAATAGTATCATGCACCATCGGCATGGCTACTGTAGTCATTGGAACTCTCGCTCCATAATTCATTTTACTCACAAACAAAAAGTCGCCAACCAATAAGGATTTCTCTAATGAAGAAGTAGGAATGGTATAAGGTTGGATAAAATAGGTGTGAACAATAGTAGCTACAATTATGGCAAAAAGTAATGAACTAATAGTATCGGCTGCTTTATGGTCTGGACTTAAATTTCTATCTGGTTCGTGTGTTAAAGTCTGTGTGTAATTAAGATAAAAAATGTAAAATCCTAAAGTTCCAATTACAAGTACTGTGTCTAAAAAAGATTTTTTTCCAAAACTACGAATAGTCTCTACCCAAATAACGGGAAACATAATCAGGTTGATGATTGGGATAAAGAGTAAAAGAGTCCACCAAGTAGGTCTACCAATTATTTTCATTAAAACAATTGCATTGTAAACAGGAATTGCTGCCTCCCAACGTTTTCTTCCAGCACTTTCATATATTTTCCAAGTTCCTAAGAAATGAATAACCTGAACGGCCAAAAAGAATACAAACCAGAGATATAGTGTCATAATTTTAGATTTTAAACTTTAGATTTTTAGATCAAATTTCTATTAGAATTTTGGGGTTTTATTGTTAGGGATTTAATCCTTTTTATTTAGAATTTAAATTCAACACATCTTTCATAGTATAAACACCGTGTTTTCCTGCAAGCCATTCGGCAGCGATTACGGCGCCAAGGGCAAAGCCTTCACGGTTGTGTGCTGTGTGTTTTATTTCGATGGAATCTACTTCAGAGTTGTAAGTTACCGTGTGTGTGCCTGGAACTGTTCCTACTCTTACAGCTTCGATATGGATCTCGTGTTCTTTAGGGGAGTCTAATGTCCAATTAGTATAATTGCTATTTTCAATAACACCTTTGGCTAATGAAATAGCGGTTCCGCTTGGTGCATCTAGTTTTTGATCATGATGGATTTCTTCCATATCCACTTTGTAATGATCAAATTGAGACATGATTTTTGCTAAATATTCGTTGAATTCAAAAAATAAATTCACACCAAGACTAAAGTTAGAACTAGAGATAAATCCTCCGTTTTTTTCTTTGCAAAGGGTAATCATTTCATCATAATGTTCCAACCAACCAGTTGTTCCGGAAACTACAGGAACATTGGCATGAAAACAACTGGAAATATTATTTACTGCAGCTGATGGAACACTAAAATCGATGGCAACATCGGCAGAAGAAAGCCCGTCATAGGTGTTAAATTCGTCTTTTCTCAAAACAATTTCATGTCCTCTTTCTAAAGCAATTCTTTCGATTACATGCCCCATTTTTCCGTATCCTAAAAGCGCAATTTTCATTTGTATATTTTTTTGATTTTTAAAAAGAAACGAAGAATATCCGAATCTAAAAACGATAATTAAGTGTTAGTCCTAAATTTGATTTTAATGTTACAGGATCTGGAGTTATTTCTGGTTGAAAAGATAAACTCTGGTTCACATTAAATTGTATTAAGGCAGCGTCAACGTTGGCATCTATAATGTTTAATACATAAAAGCCAATCACAAAAAGTCCTGATAACGAAGCGTTTCTTTGGTAAAACTCTTGAGCTGATATTAACTGTTTGTCAGAGAGATAGTCGTAGTTAGGGTCTGGATTTCCAGCCAAACGACTTTTATAAGCATCTCTATATTCGTGATATTTTTTCTTGTTGTCAACGTATAGGTACAAACTGGTTCCCATAGCTCCGTAAACTAA
>NZ_DASTTN010000452.1:0-18835 GCF_035760125.1 Flavobacterium sp. | reverse complement strand
AGTCAAGAGTCGCTTTATTAACATTTACTTGAATTGCCCCTAAGCAAGTTAAATCTAAATCGCTATTCATAACTAAAGTCAAAGGTGTTATTCCATCCCCTAAATTTAAAACACCATTGCAAGCCGTAAGCGGCGAAGTTCCACAAACCAAAGTATTAGCATTAACAGTGCTTCCTGTAATAGAACATTGGGCCTTTATGTTTCCAGAAACCACAAATAAAAAAAAGACAATAAAAAATCTCGATTTATGTAAAAGTGTATTCATAACTGAAAATTTTATGTTGAGAAATAAAACTTTTCTGTTAGTCAAAATAACAGCATCATGTTAAAGTTACATTATACTATTAAAAATCAATAATTAAATCGTCAAGGCACTTTTATACTCGCCGAATAGCAAAGTTTCTGAATATCAACAAACTAAACCTATAAAAAAAAGAAAGAAACGTATGTCTAAATTAAAAAAAACAGGGTTCAATGTTTTTAAAATAAATTTCTCTCATTAAATAAAAAAACTTAAATTTCAATTTTCAGCAATAAACCCAATACATGAAAGAAGTCTATTCCCTCAAAGATGCTATCCAAAAAATAGAACATTATTGTGCTTATCAAGAACGCTGTCACGAGGAAGTGGTTTCCAAACTGTGGAGTATGAAATTGGATCAGAATGAAATAGACGAAGTCATCGTGCATCTTATTGAGCATAATTTTCTCAACGAAGCTCGATTTGCCTGTAGTTTTGCCCGAGGAAAACACCGAATCAAACATTGGGGAAAAATCCGAATTACCAACGAACTGAAAATGCGTAAAATCAATCAAACCCTGATTAATCTTGCCCTAAAAGAAATTGAACCTGAAGAATATATCACCAATTTTGAGGAACTCGCCGAAAGAAATTGGAATTCCATAGCTGAGACTAATGCACTCAAAAAAAGAAAAAAATTTTGTGATTTTATGCTTCGCAGAGGATTTGAGAGTAATCTAATCTATGACAAGGTAAAGGAGTTAGAGAATGGAAATTAATTTTTTAATCAATAAATTATTTTTTACAAACTCAAAAGTACGCTCACCGCATTACCTCCAAAACCAACTGCATTGACCAAAACTTTTTTTATAGGGTTCGTTTGTTTTTGTGCTTTCGCAAAAGGGACTCCAATGAACTGATTGTGTTGCATCATCAAAATGGCCATTTCCATACTCAAAATCCCCGAAGCACCAAAAGTGTGTCCAATTTTCCATTTATTGGTAGTCAATAAAGGCAAGCTATCCCCAAATATTTTTTCAATGGCTCTATACTCGGTCAAATCTCCTTTTATTGTTCCGGGAGCATGCATTACGATGGCATCAACATCGGAAATATCAATATTTCCCAATGCCATTTTCATCGATTTCTGAAAACAAGTTGCTTCTGCCGAAATCGAAATGTTGTGTTCCAAAATCTCGGTCGCATAACCAATACCTTCAATAAAAGCAATGGCATTATCTTTTTTTCCAATTTCTAGACAGCACACCCCTGCTCCTTCTCCCAAAATCATGGTATTTTGTTTTTTGTCCAAATCCAAAGCTCTATTAGGGTATTTTTCTTCGCTTCTGGAGTAGATTTTCAAGGCTCTCATTTGTCCAATGGTAAAATCGGTCAAAGGAGCTTCGCTTCCGCCAACCAAAAATTTATCAGCCATACCGGCTTTTAGCCAAGCTACCCCATTGAGTACCGCATGTAATGCAGTAGAACAAGTAATGGAATGCGAAATCTCGGGTCCTTCACTTTGTAAATCGTGTGCGACCCAAGAAGAAATATTTCCCAAAGTGGTCGTTGGTGAAGCCAAAGTCTGCGCTTTGCCCGTTTCCAGATATTCCTGAAAATGTTTTTCGAATAAGTCGGTTGCGCCACGGGAAGAACCAATGTTGATTCCAAATTCAGCATCTTTTGTCCAACCTGCTTTTTCTATAGCTTTGCGTGAAGCCACCATCGCAAACAATACCGATTTATCTAAAGCTTTGTATTTAATATCCGATTGTCTCAATTCTTCAACTTCTGTCTTGGAATCTTCATCAAGGGCGGCAACAGCCGTATTTTGATGATCCAAAAATTCTGTCGAGAAACAAGGATTTTCCGAAAGATAATTTTTCCAAATCGTTTGGGATGAATTTCCTAATGACGAAATGGAAGCTATGGCTGTTATGGAGATGATTTGTGACAAAATATTCTATTCTTATTTAACCGCAAAGGTCGCAAAGTTTTACTCAAAGTTCACAAAGGATTGCAATTTTATAACAACAGAAAGAAACAAATTGTTACAATTATAAATTCAAATCACTTTTGGTTCTTTGTCGCTCCTTCGCAAAATAACTTTACACTATTTCCAAAGCACTTTCGACTACTTCATACACTTTTTGCAATTGTGCATCGGTAATCACATAAGGAGGCAAAACATAAACGATATTCCCAACAGGGCGCAAAATCACTCCATTTTCAATAAAAAAATCATAGAGTCTGTTGCGCAAGGTTCCGTAATAGCTAGCCGAAGTTTCCGTTTTTATTTCTAATGCAAAAATAACTCCCAGTACTCGGGTCGCTGTAACCATAGGATGATTTTCAATCCTTTTTTTGAAATCCAAATGGCTTTTATTGATTCGAACTAAATTATATTGTATTTCATCTGTTTCCAACAAAGTCAAACTAGCCAAAGCTGCAGCGCAACCAGTAGGATTTGCGGTGAAAGTATGACCGTGAAATAACGCCTTATTGATATCTTCATCATAAAAAGCATCAAAAAGAGCTGAAGTAAAAGTCGTAATCGCCATAGGAATGGTCCCCCCTGTCAAGGCTTTTGACAAGCACATCATATCTGGTTTTTGCGTTAAATAATCGCAGGCAAAGGTTTTGCCGGTTTTCCCGAAACCTGTCATCACCTCATCGGCAATCGTGAGCACATTATTTTCTTGGCAAATTTGAAGTAATTTGTCCAATGCTTCGGGCTCGTACATCACCATTCCGGCAGCACCCTGCACCAAGGGTTCAAAAATAAAACCTGCGCAGTTATTGTTTTTGATCACTTCATGCAGCGTATCAAAACTTAATTGTTCCTGACCTTTCACAGGAACAGGAATCCGAACAACATCAATAAACATTCCTTGAAAAGCTTGCGTATAAAACGATATTCCGCTGGCTGCCATAGCGGCAAAAGTATCGCCATGAAAAGCATTTTCGAAAGCAATAATTGTTGTCCTCTTTTCGCCCTTATTATAAAAATACTGCAAAGCTACTTTGATTGCCACTTCAACAGATGTAGATCCATTATCCGAAAAAAATACTTTCTTTTGATTGGTTGGCAAAATAGCCAATAATTTTTCGGCCAAGATGATGGCAGGCTCATGTGTAAACCCGCCAAACAAAACATGTTCCAATGTGGTCAGCTGTTTGTAAATCGCATCGGCAATAAATTTATTGGAATGCCCGTACGGATTAACCCACCAAGAAGCGATGGCGTCAATATATTCCTTATTGTTTTCGTCCCAAAGCAAAGCGCCTTCCCCTTTGGTGATAGCAATTGGAAGTGCAGCCGTTTTGTGCTGTGTATAAGGATGCCAAAGATGCTGGCCGTCTCTTTCGATTAAACTCATTTGATTCTTAATTTTATATTCCAGATTGAAATTGATTTTTGATATTGAAATTACTATTGAAGCTCCAACAGATTTTTTCGAAATAGATCCGCATATTCTTTGATTACATTTTGGTCAAAATAGGGCTCTTGCTCAATTCTGCCAATACATTTAATTCCTGTTTTATTCAGAATAATAGATTCCGTTGCTTTATTTTCTTCTCCAGAAAAAACAATTCCTCCTATCGCTATTTTACGATTATGCAATGATTCAATTGTAAGTAAGGTATGATTGATACTTCCTAAATAATGTCTCGAGACCACAATCACTTTATAGTCGGGTTGAATTAAATCAATAACACAGTCCATATCATTCAACGGTACAAAAACACCTCCAGCTCCTTCAACAATTAAATGGTTTTGGGTTTTTGGCTCTTCAATCTTATTCAAATCAATTGTAATTCCATCAATTGCGGCGGCAAGATGGGGACTTGCTGGAGTATTAAGCAAATAGCTATTTGGATGAATTATTGTTCTTTTGTTAGATATATAAGATTTGACTTTATGACTATCGGAATGATCAACATCTCCAGCTTGAATGGGTTTCCAGTAATCGGCTTCTAGAGCTTCGACAATAATAGCAGAGGCAATTGTTTTGCCCACATCGGTAGAAATTCCTGTAATAAATAATTTCATATATTTTTAGCCACGGATAATACAGATAGAACGGATTATCACTGATTTTTTAAATTAATTTTTCTATCATTTGTATAGATAAACCTTTTAAATTCTGGTTCTTCTCCAAAATTCAACAATAAGCCTACTTCAATCTCTGTTGCTTTTAAATAATTCATAGTTTGAGCAACATGAGCATTCATAAGTAATTCACAAGCTTTAAGTTCAACTATAACTTTGTCATCTACTATTAAATCAGCATAATACTCTCCAACAAGTTGTTTTTTAAAATATACTTTAATTGGCTTTTGAGCTTCAACTTTATGTCCTTTCCCTAATAATTCAAAATACATTGTGTTTTGATATACTTTTTCAAGAAAACCAGCGCCAAGTTCATTATAAACTTCGTAATAAACTTTTAAAATTACATCAGTTATAGATTTGTGTAATAAATTTGTCATATTAAATCTGTGTAAATCGGTAATATCTGTATTATCCGTGGCTAAAAAACAAAAGTACTCAACAACGTCAATACTTTGGTCATTTCTTCTTTACTATTATAGTTGTGCAAACAAAAACGCAATCGTTCTTGCCCTTCTGGAACTGTAGGCGAGAGTATCGCTTTCACATCAAATCCATTTTGTTGAAGTGAATTGGCAATATTTTTTACTTTTTCGTTTCCTGGAATAATAACACTTTGGATAGCCGATTTACTTCGAATAAAAAGCGGACTCAAATACTGCATTTTTTTTACTTGATTAAAAAAGACAATATTATCACGAAGTGATTCAAGAGCATTTTTATCTTTCTCTAAATGATGGTAGCCCATTAAAATAGTGGCTACCGAATGTGGAGAAAGCCCCGTGGTATAAATAAAACTTCTAGCGAAATTAACGAGATACGATTTTAATTCATCCGAACCCAAAACCACTGCACCGTGACAGCCCAGACCTTTGCCAAAAGTCATAATTCGGGCAAATATTTTGTCCTGCAATTGCAAATGCTGAATCAATCCTTCCCCTTTTTCTCCAAAAACCCCCAAAGCATGTGCTTCATCAACCACTAAATAACAGTTGTATTTTTCAGAAACGGCAATCAATTCATCCATATTTGGACAATCACCATCCATCGAAAAAACAGTTTCCGTTACGATGTAAATTAAAGTATTAGGATTACGCTGGATCAATAGCTCCAAGTTCTCAAAATCATTGTGTTTGAATTTATAAGCCTTGGCATTCGACAATTGTATCCCATCCCGAATGGAAGCGTGGCACAATTCATCGTACAAAATCAAATCACCTTTTTGAGGAACGGCACTAAAGAAACCAACATTGGCATCATAGCCCGAATTAAAAAGCAACGTCGATTCCGATTGATGGAATTGAGCAATATAATTTTCGGTATCAGTATATAAAGTGTGATTACCGGAAATTAATCGCGATCCTGTGGCTCCATTTCTTTTTATGTTGTGATCCAATAAAAATTGATGGGTAGTATTGAAAATCACTTCCGATTTTGAAAAACCAATATAATCATTCGAAGCAAAATCGATTAATTCATTCGGTTTCGGCAGAATCCGCAATGATTTATTTTGCTTTCGATTTTCTAGTTTATCGGTAAGATTTTTGGGAAAATTCATAAAAGCAAAGTTATGAAATCGCTATGAATACATATGCCTAATGACAAAAAAGAATAGCGATACAACATTTCCAAAATTTAAACATTATCAGTATGTGAAAACCAACTTAATTTTTGGGCAAAGAACCTCCCTCTTCCAATGCTTTCTTTTCAGCAGCTTTCTTTTCGGCCGCTCTTTTAGCCGCTTTTCCTTTTCCGATAGGCAGCCCGGCAGTTACATAAAGCGAGCGATTGTATTGATTGGGACTTTCATCACCTTTAAGAAGCGGCACCAATCCATAGTAATATTGCAGTCCAAGATTGATTCCGCTACCCGCTTTTAATCGATACCCCAAACCAACTGCTAAACCGGCATCGATAACATGAATTTTATCTCGTATTTTATTTTCATATTTTACATCATCACCATAATAATTTTGATGAAAAATATCAACCGCTCTTGACAACAAACCCAATTGAGTGCCTGCTTTAACATAAATATTATTGTCAAACTTATATTTAATCATTAAAGGCACATTAAAATACTGTATCTTTCTTTTAATGGAGCCTTCGGCAAATACAGCATCTAATTTTTCGTCATTCAATGAATAAACAGCAATTCCATTGGCTCCCATAGTCGATTTTACGATTACCCCTGTATTGAAAATCCAAGAAGGGTTTTTCAAATTGAAATCGAAATAAAAACCTAAATTGAAATCGGTTCTATAGTCTGCATCATCCAGATTCGAAATAGTCGAAAAATTGGCACCACCTTCCAATCCAAATTCAATCTTTGGGGAATTCAATTTATCCCCAAAAATCAGGGACATTAAAACTTGGGATTGAGCGATATGAAAACTGAAAAACAATGCAATGAAGAATAGACCTTTTTTCATGTGTTGAGATTATCAATTTTATTGAAACCAACTTATAATTCATTTATTATATTTCAAAAACTATAATCCAAAACGGTATTGAAGACTTGTCATAAACTGAGTACGGGTTCCTAAAAAACCACATTCTGCACGCAGCATAAAATGTCTATTGTATTGATATTGGGTTCCTACGATAAAATTCCACTTGTCTTTAGGAGCTTTTTCTAAAGAATATTGTACAGTAGACGATTCGGCAGTACTTAAAGCGCCATCAATTCCATTCAACAAATTTCCAGCCGTATCTAATGCTTTATTAGCCGTTTGGTACTTAGCCTTATTGGATGGTTTCGTCTGTTCGGCGTTGGACAATCCATTCCACCAATCATCCACTTGGGTTTGTTTTTCATTTACAGTCGCCAATCCTTGATCCACTTTGGCCTGCGCACCATCAAGCGGTAATACATCTGACAAAGCCAATGAACCATTTGTGCCACTTTTTAAATGCACTCTAAATCCACCGGCCCAAACCGCAATGTTACTTTCTGGTTTATTAAATTTAAACGTTTTACCCAATCTTGGACCAAAAACAAAACTAAGCGCTGGTTTATCAAGGGCACTAATATCAGTCCATGCCACATTCATATCCAATGCAAGCCAACCCCCTCCAATTCCAATAGTTGGAGTCATACCCAGTCCAAATGTAGTACCTTCAAAATCAGCTTTAGTATTAAATGACGTGATTTGCGACCAATTATTATCCTCATCTGGAACCCAAACTCCTGCATCAATCGTTGTGGACATTTTTGCTTTTCCAAAAATACCATATACATTCAAAAAAGGAAATAACCAGATATCAGGCCTAACGTTGACTGCATATCCGGTTGCTACAGCTTTATTAAAACGTATTATTTGATCCAAATTGTACATTGGCCCATTATTGAAACCAACTTCTAAATTCTTTATCGTCAAATCTGATTCTTGCCAAAAGTAGTTTATTGAAAGTCCGGCAGAGTAAGGCAATTGATAGCCTTTTTTCGTAGCCTTTTCCCCCCATATAGGCAAAGAATAGGGATATTCAACTACTTTAAGACTATCTAAGAGAGCTGCGTTTTTTTTACCCACCACTTTATTGGTGTATACCTGAGAAAAACCTATAGCGCTAATTAATAAAAAAAGAAATACTAAAAATTTATTATTTTTCATCTTCTAAAATTTAAATTATCAATACACCTAAAAACTCATAAGGTAAAGTTAAAAAAATAATCGGTCAAACTTCTATAGACTCAATATTTAATTAACTACTAAACTGCAAGTTGCAAAAAAACTAGATAAAAATACAGCAAACTACTCCTACATCTCCCAAATATTTAAAAAAGCAGGCAAAGGAATCTATTGTAAAAAAAAATAGCTTTCTCTTTCAGTCTCCAATAATTTAAACTTATTGTTAAGTAAAATCTCCATTACATCACAATTCACTAACAATCAGGCTATAAATATTTATTTTTTTATGAATTGTATGAATTTTTATTCAAAAAAATAATATCTTTGAGTACCCTTGATCTTATTATTTCAGTATTGCTTTTACTAATTTATAAAACACAAGATAAAGAAATCATCCCACGCCTCTTTTCTATCTGATGCTACCACAGTCAGCCAAAAACAATTAATCCACTATTATTAATTAGAGAACAACATATTTCATTTGGGTTTGTCTGTTCTATTGCGTCCAAATTTAATCAACCGCTGTGAGATTGAGCACAGTAGTGATGCATGCAAATGCCTTTTATTTAAAAGTTTAACCAATAATTCAATAATAGTCCAACCTTTTAAATGCTCATTTTATGAAAAGATCAAATTTTTTATTGGCATTACTGCTAATTTCAATCAGTACTATTTCGGCGCAAAAAAAACCAAACATCCTGGTTATTTGGGGTGATGATATCGGCACTACTAACATCAGCGCTTACAGCAATGGATTAATGGGTTATACAACACCCAATATTGATCGTGTGGCTAAAGAAGGGGTAATGTTTCAGCAGTATTATGCCGAACAAAGCTGTACAGCAGGTCGCGCAGCATTTGCAACAGGTCAACACGGTATACGTACAGGTTTAACCAAAGTAGGGTTCCCAGGAGCTCCAATGGGAATGAGTCAATTAGATCCATCTATTGGCGGAATTATGAAAAACTTAGGTTATGCTACAGCCCAATTTGGTAAAAATCACTTAGGCGATCGTAACGAAAGTTTACCTACTGTAAACGGTTTTGATGAATTTTTTGGAAATCTTTATCATTTAAATGCAGAAGAAGAACCAGAATTACCGGATTATCCTAAAGATCCAGCTTATTTGGCCAAATTTGGACCAAGAGGTGTGCTAAAATGCACAGCTACCAATGTAGATGACCCTAGCATTCCAGATGCTCGTTTTGGAAAAGTTGGAAAACAAAAAATTGAAGATACCGGAGCTCTTACGAAAAAGAGAATGGAAACTATCGACGACGAAACTGTAGCTGCTGCCATTGATTTTATCAAAAGACAAAATGCGGCAGGAAAACCATTTTTTGTTTGGTGGAACGGAACCCGTATGCACTTGCGTACTCACGTAAGAGCAGAACACAGAGGAAAATACACACATGGCGACAGCGAATACATTGACGGTATGATTGAACACGATTTAACTGTTGGCGAACTTTTAAAAGTTTTAGACGATTTAGGAATTGCTGATAACACAATCGTTATCTATTCTACAGACAATGGACCACACACGAACACTTGGCCTGATGGAGGAACTACTCCGTTCCGTTCTGAGAAAAATACCAACTGGGAGGGTGCCTTTAGAGTTCCATGCTTAGTACGTTGGCCTGGTGTTATTAAGCCAGGTACCGTTTCTAATGAAATAGTAAGTCATAATGATTGGCTACCAACATTTGCAGCTATTGCAGGCGAACTAGATTTAAAAAACAAATTATTAAAAGGATACAAAGCCAATGGTATTACCTATAATGTACATTTAGACGGTTATGATCAATCCGCTTATTTAAAAGGAACTTCTCCAAATAGTGCCAGAGATAAATTTTTCTATTCTGACGATGATGCTTTACTTGTTGGCATGCGTCAAGGTGATTACAAATATGTTTTTGCAGAACAACGAATGCAAGGAACAATGGGATTATGGGCAGAACCTTTTACTAAACTAAGATTACAAAAAATATTCAACATAATGATGAATCCTTTTGAAAGAGCTGACTTTACTTCTAATACTTATTGGAATTGGATAATTAACCACGTAGGTACAGTTTATGGAATGAACGTAGAGGTTATGAAATTTGCCGAAACATTCAAAGAATACCCACCACGTTCTATTCCTCCAAGTTTTTCTCCAACTACAATTATGGAAGAAACTCTTGATCAGATTAAGCTACAAAAAGCACTCAAAGGAGCTCAATCTACTCCTAATAAAAAATAAGCTACAAATAGAGCTTGGGTTATATCTAATTCAGGCTCTATTAATTTAAAAAAGTATCATTATGAATAAGAAAATCTATACACTGCTTCTGTTTTTATTCGTACTGGTTTCCTGCAAAAATAAAACAGAACATATAACCAACACTTCCGCTTCAAATCCAACAGAAACATTTGCTACTGATGGAGATCCGCTGCCAAGCTGGAATGAAGGAACGCTAAAGAGTGATATTATTGCCTATGTTGAAAAAGTAACTAAAGAAGGAACACCTGATTTTATCCCTATTGAAGACAGAATTGCCACGTTTGATAACGACGGAACGCTTTGGGCTGAAAAGCCTTATGTACAGGAATTATTCGCCTTCTACCGTGTAAAAAAAATGGTCGAGGAAAATCCCGCTTTGGCACAAAAACAGCCTTTCAAAGCCGTTATAGAAAAAGACAAAACGTTTTTTGAAAAAGGTGGAGATAAAGCCCTTATCGAATTGGTAGCCGTAACACATACCGGAATGACTGAGGATGAATTTGAAAGTTCTGTAAAAGAATTTTTAGCTGATGCCAAATATCCTGAAAAAAATGTTCCATTAAAGCAAATCAGATACCAACCACAATTGGAATTATTGAATTATTTACGCACCAATCGCTTTAAGACTTATATCGTTACAGGTGGAACCATCGAATTAGTACGTGCTATATCAGATGATTTTTATGGAATTTCAAAAGATCAGGTGGTAGGAACTTCTTTCAAATATAAATTTGATGATGCCAAAAATGCAATTCAAAGAGAACCTGCTTTGGATCATTTCAATGACAAAGAAGGAAAACCAGTTGGGATACAATTGCATATCGGAAAACGACCAGTTTTTGCCTGCGGAAATGAGGGCGGAGCTGGTGATATCGCTATGCTAAAATATTCTCAAGGAAATAAATATCCTTCATTTCAATTATTAGTTAACCATAATGATTCTATCAGAGAATACAGTTATAAAGAAAAAGATAACTTATCATTAAATACAGCAACAAAAAACAAATGGCATGTAATTAATATTAAAGAAGACTGGAAAAAGGTTTTTGCAGACAAATAAGGAAATCAATTAAAATTCCATAGTCACCAAATTTTCAAGTTAAAACCGTTCGAATAACACGTTTTTTGATAGACATTCGGCAAAAGCAAACTTCTTCTTCTTTTATATTTAACAAAAATGATTATTAACTCTAAACATTTACTAAAATGAACATTAAAAAAAGAACGTTAGGTATAATCTCAATGTTGTTTTTGGGATTAATTTATGGATGTGGACCAACAGTAAAAGTAACAAATGATTACGACCATGAGGTTAACTTTAGCGAATTCAAAACTTTTGCAACTTTTGATTTAAGTGCACAGAAAGGTCAAGTAAACCAATTAAACGTTGATCGGGTTACAAAAGCAATTATCGCAGAAATGACTGCTAAAGGTTTTAAAGAAACACGTGACAATCCCGACTTAAAAATAAATGCAGTAGCTATTTTAAAAAACAAAACATAGGTTACTGCCAATTCTAATTTCTACGGTTATGGTGGTATGTATCGCCCCTACGGATATTGGGGAGGTGGTGCTATCGGAGCTGGCTCAACAACATTTAACACCTATGATTATGTTGATGGCTCCCTAGTGATTGATATTGTATCCACAAAAACCGGTAAACTAGTTTGGCAAGGAATTGGTAATGCCGAAATTGACAACAAACCGGACAATCCCGAAGAATTTATTAATAGTTCCGTAAAAAGCATTATGGCAAGTTTTCCTCCCGGAGCAGTTAAAAAATAAATTTGATAATTTATTTGAGTTCGTTTTATTAAAAAGACGTAAACTTCAAATTTTTTTAAACAAAAAAATGCCAGACTTTCGTCAGGCATTTTCATTTAAAAACAGAATTGTCTTAGTCTGCTAAAACAATTACTTTATTATCTTTTAACTCAAGAGTACCAGAGGCAATCTCTAAAGTATAATTTTGATCATTTATTTTGGTAAATAAACTTGCAGTTTCTTCGTTTAAATCAAAACTTGGAGCAGTAATATTAACCGTCCCTTTTTGCAACAATGAAACTATTGGCGCGTGGTTATTCAACATTTGAAAACGACCATCTACTCCTGGAACAGAAATAGAAGTGATTTCTCCTGAAAATAATTTCGCTTCTGGTGATACTATTTCTAAAATCATAATTATTTAGTTAATAGTTGATGGTTGATGGTTGGTGGTTGTTTCTAACAACTGACAACTAGCAACTAGCAACCAATTACGCTTCTGCCAACATTTTTTCTCCAGCTTCGATAGCTTCTTCAATAGTACCTTTAAGGTTGAAAGCTGATTCTGGCAAGTGATCTAATTCACCATCAATAATCATGTTAAATCCTTTGATAGTATCTTTGATATCAACTAAAACACCTTTTAATCCAGTAAATTGCTCAGCAACGTGGAAAGGTTGAGACAAGAAACGTTGTACACGTCTAGCTCTTGATACTGCTAATTTATCATCTTCTGATAACTCTTCCATACCTAGAATCGCGATGATATCCTGCAATTGTTTGTATTTTTGAAGAATTTCTTTTACTCTTTGTGCACAGTCATAATGCTCATTACCGATAATGTGAGGAGCTAAAATTCTTGAAGTAGAATCCAATGGATCTACTGCAGGATAGATACCTAACTCAGCAATTTTACGAGACAATACAGTAGTAGCATCAAGGTGAGCAAACGTTGTTGCTGGCGCCGGGTCAGTTAAGTCATCCGCAGGAACGTAAACCGCTTGTACAGATGTAATAGAACCTTTGTTTGTTGATGTAATACGTTCTTGCATCGCACCCATTTCTGTTGCCAATGTTGGTTGGTAACCTACAGCAGAAGGCATACGACCTAAAAGAGCCGAAACCTCAGAACCTGCTTGTGTAAAACGGAAGATATTATCAACAAAGAACAATACGTCTTTTCCTTGATCGGAACCTGCACCATCACGGAAATATTCAGCGATAGACAATCCAGAAAGTGCCACACGAGCACGAGCTCCTGGAGGCTCATTCATTTGTCCGAAAACGAAAGTAGCTTTAGACTCTCTCATTCCAGGTAAATCTACTTTAGATAAATCCCATCCTCCATTTTCCATAGAGTGCATGAATTCCTCACCGTATTTAATAATTCCTGACTCCAACATCTCACGAAGTAAGTCATTCCCTTCACGTGTTCTTTCTCCTACTCCTGCGAATACAGAAAGTCCACCGTGACCTTTTGCAATATTGTTAATCAACTCCTGAATCAATACTGTCTTACCTACTCCAGCACCACCAAACAATCCAATTTTACCCCCTTTTGAATAAGGCTCAATCAAATCGATTACTTTAATACCTGTAAATAAAACTTCAGAAGATGTAGATAAATCTTCAAATTTTGGCGCTTGCTTGTGAATTGGAGTTCCGTTTTCACCTGTTTTAGGCAAAGCAGGCAAACCGTCAATAGCATCACCAATTACATTAAACAAACGACCGTAAACATCGGCCCCAATTGGCATTTTGATAGGATTTCCTGTTCCAACTACTTCATAACCTCTGCTCAAACCGTCTGTTGAATCCATCGAAATGGTACGAACAGTGTTTTCACCGATGTGAGATTGTACTTCTAGAACTAATAACGTTCCGTCTTTTTTTGTGATTTCTAATGAATCATAAATTTTTGGAAGTTCAACATCTTTTCCGTTGAAAACTACATCGACTACTGGTCCAATGATTTGGGCAACTTTTCCTATTACTTTTGACATTACTTATGTGTTTATTAAATAGCTATTTAGGTTTATGAAATACAGTCCATCGAATCTCATCGAATGGATACTTTTTTCAGAGTGCAAAGATAATTTTTTAAAATATAAAATCAATATTTTTTTTTATAAAAAAAGCTAAATTTTTATCGAATTGATTATTAAGCAGTTTCAAACTATCAAAACACCTCTTTCTTTGCCAAAAAATAAAAAAACCACCGCGTCATAAACGGGTGGTTTCGGTAACTATTGTAAATTAAAATTATTGTATAGTTGCAGGATACTGAATTTGATATTGAGACAAATCCACGTTTCTTAAAGTCGCACCGTATTTAGCATTTATAGCATTCACAAAAAGATTAGCAATATAAGCATATCCCCTTGGACTTGGATGAACACCATCTAATGAAAAGGCACCTCCTGTAACATAGGACGCAGTCATTTGAAAATTTCCAAAACGAACTCCTGTTGTTGCTAATTGCGCCATAGCTGATTTGGCATCAACAAATGCCAACCCTTTTGATTCGGCTATTGCAGCTATAGTAATATTATAAGCATCTGTAGCGATTTTAACCTCTTCAGTTTCAGACGCAATTAAAACGTGTTTGTCCAATAATGGAAAGGTTATTCCGAATTTATCAAGTGGGGCAGGATATCCTGTAGCACCACCAATAGCTCCTCTTGTAGTCAACAATACCAAGTCAGCCTTTGTAGCTTGTCTTGCCTGACCAAAAACTAAACCATAAGCAGCAGCTTTTTCTGCACCTAATATTGGTGTAAAAGCCATCGTTAATTGTACTGATAAATTAGGCAGTTTTTCATCTGAAATCAACAAAGGATTAGCTCCAGTTGTTGATAATAAATTAATCCTGTCTCCAGCACCAAAAGCCGTTAAAGCTTGTTTTAAAGGACCATACAATTGCGCATTTAAAGCCGCGATTGTAGCATCTCCTACTGAAACATTGCCACCACCCAACAAGCTTGAAGTAAGTGGATTAAAAGGAACTGTAGTAAAATAAGGCAATGTTGTCACATATGGCAAATTAGCAACCACACCTTTAGCTCCTTTTGCCGTCAATTTAGTAGCTAGAGTATTATATGCAAAGTCAAAAGTAGCAGTAGGAGTTATGGCATCAGTTCCATCTCCTCCAGTTGTCGCATAGCCCAAAACATCATTACCACCTATCCACAAAGAGAAAAACGTAGGACTTTGAGCCAAAGCATCTCCCAAAACCGAAGCATCTATAGATGACGCAAACCTTGTAAAATAAGGATTTGCTGTAGCTGGTGAAGCAAAAACCCCACTAATATCTCCATATTTCGGCGCTATTAAGTGATAACTTTTAGCTCCTGGAATACCCATATTGGTAAATTGCCCAGACAAACGAGAAAAAATACTTGTTGCCGAAACTCCAGGTACATTAACAGGAGCCTTACCATTAAAAACAAGCCTGGTTGGGAATTTTGAAATTTGAACACTTCCATTTGAAAACCCCCCTAAATTATCAAGCATAAAAGGATTAGTAGCAGCTACCCCACCAGCAGGTATAAATTGTTGTGCCAATATATTCACATACGAATTTGCCTGACCCGCTTTAAAAAGAGCTCCATCACTATATCCCGCTGCAAAGGAATCCCCCAATGCAACATATTTAGTTAAGACAGCCGACCCTGGCGTAACAGGAACTTCTGCAGGTGTTGTCGAATCATCATCATTATTATTGCATGCTACAAAGCTTAAAGAAACCAATAGTAGCCATTTGAAATTTTTTATCATACACTGTGTATTTTTAAGTTTTTGTCTTGTCTTTTTAATTATGGATTAATTGTCAATGAAGCAAACCATTGTTGACCAATAGCTCCCGAACCAATCACTTGGATATAATCTTTACCTCCAATATTGGTAGCTCCCAATTTCAAAATAGACTTCAATTTTGGTATACTATAATTTATTTGTGCATCAAAAACAGTTGTTTCCTGAATCATTCCATCAGCAAATGAAGATTGCCATAAATATTCTGTATTCCATCTTACATTAGCATTGAATCCAAAATTCTTGAACAATTTCGAATTTCCAATCGAACCTTTCACTTTATGTTTTGGCGTATTAAATCCAGTTACAAATCCAGGATCTTGAGATTGATCAAAATCAAGTTGTGCATAATTATAATTCACACCTACTTCAAAATCTTTGTATACTTTTTTAGACAAACCAACACCGAAACCAAGAGAAGAAACATCTGCATCTGTATTTGTATACACTTGATACACTCTTCGGTCTCCATATGAAAGAGCCGCTAATGTCATTGCCGTTTCAGGGTTTGTGAAATCTGCTCCTACTTTTCCATAATAAGGCCCAACTACTCTAGCCGTATTCAAGAAATTATTATAGATATTATAGTATCCATTTAAATCAATAGATAAATCATTATTGATAACGGTACGATAGCCCACTTCAAAAGCATGAACCTCCTCAGGCTTCACTAAATTCACATTAGCCACTTGCAACAATGCTGCAGCTGCAGGAACATTTGATGGATTTGCAGCAATTGCAGCTCCAAAAGCCTGAACAGAAGTTAAAGTGTAAGAATTGTGATAAGCATTTTGACCATTCATTGTAACCGTAGGATCAACACCTGGCAATGCCTGTCCTGAAGCACTTACATTAAAAGTTTCCGAATAACGATTTAAATTTTCAGGTGCAGATCCTATTAAAGCATACGGCCCTAAATCCAATCCTATGTATTGATCTTGCGTGGTTGGATTTCTAAAACCCGTTTGGTAAGACGCTCTAAAATTGTGCGTTTTATTAGCACCTGCAGAGTAAACAAATGAAACTCTTGGAGAAACTTTTCCGTCAAAATTCTGGCTTTTGTCATAACGTATAGAAGCAACCAATTTCAAACGATCTTCCATAAACAATTTAGATCCTTGTGCATAAGCTCCAAATTCATTATAACGGATAGGACCATCATAATCTGTGAAAATAGTACCTTCAGAGTTCATCTCATATTGACGCGCAGAACCTCCAACTTGGATTTCCGCAAATTTTATCATGTCTTTAAAATTATAATTTGCATCTGCATGATATATTTTTGAATGATCAATAAATTTTGCTCCTTGAGTAAAATCTGGATTACTCACAATTGACCCTAATGCACTATTATACTCTGGAGTACCAACAGCAAATCTCGCTCCCCTTGGATCAAGAACCCCATTTGTTACATTACTATTTGGTATCAATCCCAAACCTGGCGAAAGATTATTATCCGCAAAATTTCTGGCATAATTGGCAGCATCATTTGCATTTAGCCCCAATATTGCTTCCGATAACTGAAAAGATTTACCATAATCCGTAAACCAGTTTATATCTGACTTAGCTGCTCTATTTACGTTCAATCCAGCAAAACGCATATCATAAGAATTTCCAGCGTCTTCAGCAGAACGATAGGCTCTTACAAAAAAGTTTTTCCCTTTTGCCTCCAATTTAATTTGACTCATAAAGAAATCATCCAACGCATATCTATTTGCTCCTTGATATATTGTACTCCCTAAGCCTAATTTGTATTGAAGAATAATCTCAGTATCATTTTCCCAAGGTTTAAAATTTAAAGAGAAATCAGCCTTAACACTATGCACTTTGTTATCTGTTAAATCTTGCTCACGATATCCGGTTCTACTCACTTGACCAACATTTGCAATAAAAGTACTAGCCTCATCTCCATACAAATTCAATCCATCATAGTTTTGATTTCCGTCGTGTCCAATCGAACCACCCGTCATACTTCTTTGATCATTAGCAATCCACTCTGTAGCCTTCATGTAATTGAAGTTAGCCTTAACCGCAAAATGCTTGCTAAAAGCAGTAGCTGCTCTTATACCCATATCAAAATAATCATTTGTTCCCGCCGCATCTTGAGAAGTTTGACCATATTTCACGTAAGAACTAATTCCTTGATAAACAAAAGGACTTTTGCTATTCATAAACAAAATACCATTAAATGCATTCGCTCCATATAATGCTGAAGATGCTCCAGGCAAAAGCTCTACACTAGCCACATCTAAATCTGAAAGACCAATTAAGTTACCCAAAACAAAGTTCAATGCAGGTGACGAATTATCCATACCATCTACCAACTGCATAAAACGAGTATTACCAACAGCAGCAAATCCTCTTGTATTAACTGTTTTGAATGAAATACTACTGGTATTGAATTGCACTTCTTTTAAATTTTCCAAACCATCATAGAAAGTTGGTGCAGTAGTACTTTTCACTTGCGCAATTCCCATTCTTTCAATCGTAACAGGTGATTGAAGAACTCTTTCGGGCGCTCTTGAAGCAGAAACTACAATTTCATTTAATTTTGTCTCTTCCGAATTTAGTTGTACTCGAATTTTTTGAGATACTGATCCTACATTTACATTGGAAGAAGAATGCCCAACTGCAGTAACGTCAATATAAAAAGGAGGCGCTTGTTTAGTATTCAAAACAAAAGAACCGTCATAATCAGAAGTTGCCCCCTCATTCGATCCAGATACTTTAATACTAGCTCCTGGAATAGGCTGATTATTTTCATCAGTAACAACACCTTTAATAGAATTTTGCGCAAAAGATATGCTGCAAAAGAATAATGTTAAAAAAAGTAAATACAATCTCATATGGCAAATTTTAGTAAGTTAGTGGCGCCAAATTACACATATTTTTTAATTA
Source organism: Flavobacterium sp. (assembly GCF_035760125.1). GTDB lineage: Bacteria > Bacteroidota > Bacteroidia > Flavobacteriales > Flavobacteriaceae > Flavobacterium. The sequence continues at coordinate 106 of NZ_DASTTN010000452.1, read as the reverse complement.
TCAATAAAAAATTTAAAAATACTTATTATTATTATTAACAAAACAGTTCAATATATAACAATTCAATATTTTCACATATTGCATAATTAATAATAAAATAATAGGT
>NZ_DASTTN010000451.1:0-4300 GCF_035760125.1 Flavobacterium sp. | reverse complement strand
GCTACCGATTTATCCCAATCAGATTTCGAGATAATTCCCTTTTCAAACAAGGTTTTATTTCTTTCATAATTAGCTTTCGCTTCATTAAAAGAAGCATCAGACTGACTTAAACCAGCTTTGGTTCCAGACAAATTGGCCACTGTTCTATTTAAACCAGAAGTATATAAATCAGGGTTTATCTTTACCAATAATTCTCCTTTTTTTACCACTTGTCCTTCTTTGATCGGCAAATCAATAATCTCACCAGAAACCATCGAAGCAATTTTTACTTCAATTTCAGGTTGAATTTTACCTGTGGCCGAAACAGTTTCAACTATTGTCCCCGTTTCAACATTGGCAATTTCCACTTCTTTACCCTTATCTTTATTTCCAATAATTCCAGCTTTTGAAAGTCCTATTAATGCCCCAATAATTACTATTGCAGAACCTATTATAATGTAAATTGTTTTTTTTGACATAGTATTATTTTTTCATGATTTGGTCAATTGGAATTCCAAAATAAAACTCTAGTATTTTTATTTTGAAAATATAGTCATATTTAGTTCTTATTACTTCAGATTGTGCGTTGGTCAACAAAGTTTGCGATTGATTGAAATCAAAAGAATTCATCAAACCCACTGCATACTTTTCTTTAGCATAATTATAAGCTTCGTCTCTGGATTCCAGCGCTATAATAGCTGATTCATGTGCATTCATTGCTCCTTTAGCATCGGTAAAAGCAGTATAAACGTTTCTTTGTAAGTCCAAATCTTCTTTTTCCAATGCAATTTTAGATTTTTCTAAATCCACTTTAGAACGCTCCACATTATTTCTAACAGACCATCCGTTAAAGATAGGTATTGATAATTGTGCCCCAAAAGATTGCCCTCTATTATTCTTAAATTGTTCCGTAAATGGATCTGCAGCTTTAGTCCCTATTACATTACCATTACCATCGAATGCAATAACATCTGCATAAGAAATCTGAGTATTAAAATTATAAAAACCTTGAAGTGTCGGTTGGAAGCCTCCTTTTGCAATTGCCACGTTTTTTTGCGCAATCTCTAAATTAGTTTGAGCAATTTTCAGTACCGTTCTGGTCTCTTTTGCTTTAGCATAAATGTCAATCGGCTTAACTGACATAATATTATTTTCATCATTAATATTGGTATCATCAATTACATCAAAGTCCCAAAATTCTTTTAATTGTAATAATTGAGCCAAACTCAATTTAGATATCAACAAAGAGTTCTCCGCAGTAATAACATTTTGTTTATTGGTAGCTACAGTTGCTTTTACATCCAATAAATCACCACGAGGAATAGACCCTGCTTTAACCAATTCTTCAGAACGTGTGTATTGCTTCTCATTGATTGCCAATTGCTCTTGTTGCACTTTTAGATTTTCTTTATTAAAAAGTACTTGCAAAAAAGCATTGGCCACATTCAAGGCAATGTCTTCTTGCATTTTTACTAGTTTATATTTTGAAGCCACAATAGAAAGATTAGCTCTTCGCAGTGTATTCTGATTTTGCATTCCTTTATAAATATCAAAACCAACACCGGCCCCAATCGATGTATATTGTGTCGTTTGATTACGCTTAACGTTAGTTACGGGATCTGTATTTAATCCTATATTCCAAGAATGAGAAGAATTTGAATTTAAGGATGGAAGGAAATTTCCAAAAGCACCTCTCTTATCAATATTTGCTGAAAGCGTATCTAGTTCAGTATTTTTTATAGAAATGTTATTTTTTATGGCATATCTCACACACTCTTCCAAAGTCCATGCCTTGGTTTGTGCTTGAGAAGCTAATCCAATCAGGAAGATAAAAGCGATACTTATATAATTTATTTTTTTCATTTTTAATGGAATAAAGACGCAGCAAATCCGCTGCATATATTTAACTTAATTTGTTTATCAAAAACCTACTTCAGCGATTAGTTTGGTTTTGCTTCCTCAGTTTTCAAACCTTGATTCCAAACTTTTATTTTATCCGAAGCTTTAATACCGCTTTTCACTTCTACATAAATTCCATCACTAACACCTAATGTTATCTCTTTTCTTTGAAACTTTTGTGGTCCCGTTTGAATCTCTACATATGGTTTTAATGTTTTTTTATCAAATTGAACTAACGATTCTTTTAAAGCTTGTACTTTATCCGCTTTTTCCAGAATGATAGAAGCATTGGCACTCAAACCTGCTCTGATAAAAGTATTGTCTCTATTGGTTAATGTCGCTTTAATTTCAAATTGGATGGCTCCGTTTTCTGTTTTCCCTTTTGGTGCTATATCAGTCAAAACAGCAGTAAATTTTTTATTTTCAATGGCTCCAACAGTAATTTCAATAGGCATATTTAATTTAATTTTCCCTACTTCAGATTCATCAACTTTACCAACAAAAATCATTCTCCCGACATCAGCAACACTTGCAATTGTTGTTCCTTCGTTAAAGTTATTACTTTCAATGACTTGGTTACCTACTTTTACTGGAACATCCAGTACCATTCCATTTACAGTAGAACGAATCAAAGTATTGGCATAATTTCCTAATCCAGAAGCTGTCCCTGTTTTTACGATATCAAATCCTTGTGTCGATGCATAATAATTTTGTTTGGCTTGATTATATGCTAATTGTGCTGCATCAAAATCATTGGCAGAAATCACTCCTTTATCAAATAAAGTTTTTTGTCTTTGATATAATTTCTCTTGGTTATCCAATTCAATTTTTGCAGTTTTCACTTGGTTCTGAGAATTACTCAAACTAGAAACATTAGCTACAACTTTGATTTTAGCAATCATGTCTCCAGCCTTTACCGATTCTCCGGCTTTAATATACACCGCTTCTATAATTCCAGAAATATTTGGTTTAATCAATACCTCTTCATCTGGTACAATATTTCCTGTAGCTAAGGTACTTTTCACTATAGTTTTTATTTCCACTTTATCCGTTTCAAAAACTATAGGAGATTCTTGGTTTTTTGCGTACAAATAATATAAAGCTCCAAAGAAAACTATTGCTATTAAAATCAATACGGTTATGGTTACTCCTTTTTTCATTTTAAAATTTTTTATTCGATTATTATTGTTTTTTGATTGAGTTCTTATTCTGCTCGTAAGGCATCTACTGGTTTTACGTTAATAGCTGTCTGTGCTGGGATGAATCCAGCCAATAATCCCGAACCCACTAAAATTAGTAAGGCTATAAAAACAACCACTAAATCAACGCTTGGATTAATAAACATCATCCCATCTGTAGGCATTGTAGCCAAAATCATATTGAGTATGGCCAACAAGCCCGTCGCTACGGCGATACCAAACATTCCTGCTACTATGGTTAGAAAAATTGCTTCCAATAATATTTGGGATCTGATGGCACCCGGTGTTGCTCCTAATGCTCTTCTTATTCCAATTTCGTTTGTCCGCTCTTTAACAACGATTAGCATAATATTTGAAATTCCAATAATCCCAGATAACAAGACTAAAGTTCCAACAAAATAAGCGATGAATTTAAGAACATTGAATAGATCCTGTACTTTTTGAAATTCGGCAAACAAGTCAAAATTACCAACAGCTCTTTCGTCATCAGGATGAATGAAATGTCTTTCTCTCATAAGTGCCAAAATACCTGGCCGAAGATCTGTTATTGAGGCATTATCATTAGCAGTTATGGCCATCCATCCTACTTTATCACCAAAATTAAAGGCTTGCTGAAATGTGGTAAAAGGGATAAATATATTTTTTTGAGCCGATTCAGCGTTACCGTTATTCTGCCCTTTTGACTTATACACTCCAACCACCATAAAGTTGACCCCATTTATTTTTATATAAGTCCCCAACACTTCTTCGGTACTCATATACAACTCATTAATGACACCTGTACCAATAATAGCTACTTTACGTTTTGCCAATATATCCTGCTGATTCACAAAACGGCCTTTGATAATATCCATTTGCTCTTGTTTGACTAACTCCGGATAATCACCATTAACATTATAAGCACCTGTTTTTGTTCCTCTGATAACATTATTCACTCCATTAAAATCACCCAATTGGTTACGAGGAGAAACATACAATAAATCCGGAAATTTTTGCTTTAAGGCATCAACATCACTATTTCTAAAATCATATCTTCTAGTTTTAGGCAATCCTTTGTAAGCCTTTGAAGTAGTTTGCGTCCACATAAACATGGTGTTTGTAGCAATACCATCAAATCCTTTTCTAATACCATTTTCCAAACCATTGGAAGCAGCTAATAAAACCACCAAAATAAATATACCCCAAAACACTCCAAAAGCAGTCATTAGTGTTCGGAAGGTATT
>NZ_DASTTN010000450.1:0-2713 GCF_035760125.1 Flavobacterium sp. | reverse complement strand
AATCTGAATCTTGCTGCTCTTTCGGTTGGTGTAATTTCAGTCGTAACATTGTGATCTGCTAAATAAACGCTGTAATAATAAGGCGTTACCGTTTCTGCTTTATGCGAAAACCAGCTTTGTCTGTCTTCTTCTTTAAATTTTAATTCACCCGTAACAGGCATTATTGAAAACTGACCATAATCATTCATCCAAGGAGATGGCTGATGTGTTTGTTTAAAACCTTTAATTCTGTTTGATTTGTACGTGTATGCCCAGCCGTCACCCATCTTGCCAGTTTGTGGAGTCCAGAAATTCATTCCCCATGGCATTGCAATGGCTGGGTATGTATTCCCATTTGAAATTCCGTAATCTGAATCAGTTCCCACTAAAGGATTTACCCACCCAACAGGAGTTCTGACCTCAATCGAAGTCATAGTCTGTGCTTGAGCTGATGTCAAACTGAGCACTGCTAAAAATACGACAAAAACGTTAAGTTTATTTTTTTTCAAAGCTTAATTATTAATAGAATTAATTACTTCCTTGTTTATTTTATTTACTTCAGAAAAATTCATTTTATCAACTTTACGATCGTAAGTCATAAAACCATTTACTTCACCTTCAACATCTGTGGTCTGAGTATAAACGGCTGCCGAAAATCCTGTTTTAGCCAGTTTTATCAACTGATCAGCATATTCTTTATATTTTGTAGTAGTTTCGTTAGTATTCTTAAACTGGGTATATCCCCAATTTTTATCTGTCTGCCAAAGATGACCTTCCATAGGAAAACCAATTCCTCCATATTCACCTAAAACGGTAATTCTGCGGGCATCATATAATTTTAATTCCGGCCCTGGATAATGATGAATATCTAACATATCCCCAGTTTGAAAATGATTTCCACCACTTGATGAATTTACTAATCTACTAGGATCATGATTTTTAGTCCATTCGGTAATCTCAACAGTTTTGAATTGACCCCAAGCCTCATTAAACGGAACCCAAACTACGATACTCGGGTAAGAATACAAATGATCCATAATCTCTCTCCATTCTTTTATGTATATTTCTTCGGATTGGGCTGTTCTTTTTAATTCAGTACCATCAAAATATTTATGCATTTGCCAAATTGGACCTTCATCTCCGCTAGGCATATCCTGCCATACTAAAATTCCCATTTTATCACAATGTGTATACCATCTTGCAGGCTCCACTTTGACATGTTTACGAATCATATTAAAACCTAATTCTTTAGTTCTAAGGATATCGTATTTTAATGCTTCATCTGTCGGTGCTGTATACAATCCGTCAGGCCACCATCCTTGATCAAGCGGTCCAAACTGAAAACAGTCTTTATTATTAAGTTGAATTCTAACAATACCTTTATCATCTCTTTTTGATGATATTTTTCGCATTGCAAAATAACTTTTTACTTCGTCTATAACTTTACCGCCACTTATAAGTTTAACCTTGATATCGTATAAAAAAGGAGAATCTGGCGACCATAATTTTGGACTACTAAGTACTATATCAATAGGCTGGCTAGACACTGCTTTTTCTAAAGCTATTGTTTTAGATCCGTCCAATACTGTAATTTCAACGATATCACTTGTATGACTACCCTCAACTTCAGTGGCTATATTAATTGAATTATGATCAATATCCGGAGTTGTTCTTATATTATTAATATGTTTTTTGTTTACTGGTTCTAACCATACTGTTTGCCAAATTCCTGTTACAGGCGTATACCAAATTGATTCCGGATTTTTAACTTGTTTACCTCTTGGCTGCGTTCCGTCACTGGTAGGATCCCAAACTTTAACAACAAGTTTTTGAGATTTCCCATTTAAAAACGGAGTTATATTGAAACTAAAAGGTGTGAATCCTCCTGTATGTGTACCAAGTTTTACATCATTAACCCAAACTTCTGTTTTCCAATCTACTGCACCAAAATGCAAAAGAATATCTTTATTTTTCCAATCAGAATCAATAGTAAAAGTAGTTTCATACCAAACTTCCTTTTCTGAGCCTACAGATTTCATTACTCCGGAAAGGCTTGATTCAACAGCAAAAGGTACGAGTATTTTTCCATCATATCCTTTTGGCGCTGTCTGTCCTACCAGCTGTATAGCATAGTTCCATAACCCGTTAAGATTTTTCCATTGATTTCTTTCCATTATTGGTCTAGGATATTCTGGAAGGGGATGATTAGGATCCACCTTTTCAGCCCATCTTGTTTTTATTTTGTCGCCCTGTGGTTTCCATTGCGCAAAGCATGAAAGCCCTACAAAAAGAAAAAATATAACTGTAAATTTATTTTTCATTATGATATTTTTTTGAGATTTAGAAAGTGTTTTTTCAGTGAGTGACTAAAATCTACTTTCTAACTGTAAATGATATTGTTTTATCTTTTGGCAAAAAGCAGAATAAAAACCTGAAGGCTGTTTATTTCCTTCAGGTAATTCAAAGTTACTAACCAAATAACTACTTAATTAATCAAAATATCCATCTTTATCAAGCTTAGCTGCCGCTTCCATAAGCATTACACCGCTTAATTGAGTTGTAAGATCAGTATTGGCTCCTGCTGCAGGTGCAACTTTCCAATTATTTCCTGAAAACATACTTGGTCTGAAAATTCCTTTTTTGTAAAATGTTTGAGCATTAAATTTCATGAACTCTGCAAACTTTTCTTTATCAGTAGAATTGATAGTTGGTTGTTGGATAAGCTCAGTAAAAT
>NZ_DASTTN010000449.1:0-2283 GCF_035760125.1 Flavobacterium sp. | reverse complement strand
GCACTAAGGGTTAGAAAACACAAGGCAAGAAATAGAATTTTCTTCATAAATCAATGTTTAAGATTTGTTGCGATAATGTCGCCCAACTAGTATATATGTATGACTCCGTCACAGATATCCACCCAAAAGCGGGTGTATAAGTGTGATAAAATACGCACTTTTTTCAAAATCAAATATACATATTAATACTTGCAAATCATCAAAGGGGCTTTTGTTGAATGATCTAAATATTTTCTACCATTACTTTTCCACCCAACCTTTCGCCCCAATCACCTGCAACAAAAGTTGTTTCTCCGCTTCGAGTAGTTTTATTTTTTCTTTCAAAGCCTCAATTTCGTTGGTGGTGGCTGAATCAATAGGAGCATTGGTAGTGAAGTTTTTTGGGAATTGCACCGCTATGTCCATAAAAAAATTGTGTCCTAAAACTTCCGATATTTTTACCAATGCATCTACTTGCAAGGTTTTTTCCTTACGCTGTTGCAAAATAGTTTGATAGCCTATACCTGTTTTTCGTGCCAGTACGCTTTTGTAAATGCGTTTGCGATTGTAGTATTCTGAGAGTAATTCTCCAGTGTTTATTGTGAGCATAATTTTTAAGATTATAATTGGATAAAGTCTAATTTATTTATGTAAAACTATAATTGAACTATATAAATACATCATTGAGTCATATCGAACTATAATTGAATTATAGTTGTCCATAATTGAGTTATATAAAACTATAATTGAGTTATGTTTATTTATATACCGAATTATATAATTCTATAATTGAGTCATATAATTTCATAATCGAGTTATATAAATCTATAATTGAGTTATATAAAAATATAGTTCTACTATATAATAGTATCAATAATTTGATAAAAGAGAATAAAAAACCAACAGTGTTGAATGCTGTTGGTTTTGAAAACTAGTTATTGCAGTTCGTTATACGCTTTGCGGAGCTGTGGCACCTACTCTTTCAAATCTAACTTTTAGTTTGTCATAGCTGGCTTGAGCACCGGGTACACCTCCATCGGCTGCGGATTTGTATTGTTCGTAGGCTTTTCGGGCATTAATCAAAGCTTCCCTTCCGGCAATACGTTGGGCATCCTTAAGCCTTAGGATAATGCTTTGATACAGCGAAATTAATTCTTCGGACTGGTCATAAAAAGCGACATCTGTAGCCAGATTAGGGATGCTGAACCAAGCAGGCATAATGGCGGCTCCGTTGGAATTGAGCTCGTTCAGTGCGCCGTCTACAAAAATTTTGTTGTCCACATTGATGTCGCCCCCGCTTGCGCGCTCTTCTTCGGTAAGGGTAGCCCCAACCGGGATTTTGGCAATTGTTGCGTTGGCATTGTTTTTCATTAGGGTCATGTCGGCCACAGGATAGGTTAGGTTTAACCTGTTTGGATTTAAATTACTCATTCTAGTTACATTTTTTAGTTAATATATTCAAATGTAAGAAAATGGAAATAAAATAATTATTATTTTGTAGGATTTTTTTAATTAATAATTGATGGATAATCTGTGTTAGGGATGAGGATGGTGGCACGCCACAATGATTATTTATCTTTTTAAAGAAAAATGTCCTTTGGCTTCGCGGCCATCTTCTAGTTTTATGGTATACCAATAATCGTCTGCAGGCATTGGGTTGCCAGTGTAAGTTCCGTCCCAGCCATTGCCTGAAGCAAGGACTTGTTTAATTACTTTGCCATATCGATCGTAAATGAAGATTTTGGCACCGCTGTTAAACGTTTCATTGGCTCCTTTGATGTTCCAGTAATCATTGTAACCATCATTGTTTGGTGTGAAAAATTTTGGTATTCCAAGTACCGCAACGGTTTTTTGTAAGGTTCCACAACCGTTTTTGTCATATATATAAAGGTCATGTATGCCAGCGGAGACATTTTCCAACAAATTGGATTCTTGAAAAGGACCATTGGGCAAATCAATACTGTAGCCATAATTTCCTTGTCCAGTAATGTTTGCTGTTACGGTGTTGTATTGGGATAAGTCGGAGATAGATACGGAGTCTAAATGTGCAATATCGGAAGAGGTGACTTTGATGGTTCGGATTCTGTCACAGCCTTTTTGGGTGGATACAATTACTGTGTAAATGCCTTCTTCATTGACATCTAATGTATAATTGTTTTCGCCTGGAATGATACTGTCGTCTTTTGACCAAACATATCTGTAATCGCTGGTAGGTGTGTTGTCAATAAGACCTGCGTCGAGTTTGACAAAAAAGGTTGGTAAATTGGAACAGATTAATTGATTAGCATTTTGATTGTCGTTGGT
>NZ_DASTTN010000448.1:0-18724 GCF_035760125.1 Flavobacterium sp. | reverse complement strand
AAACTTCTTTGATTAATGGCTTACCATTTTCTTGTAAAGAAGCTATTTGAATCGCCGTAATTAAATTTTCTTTAGCATCCGTTCTTAAATCCCCAATAGGCAGCTGAGAACCCGTAAAAATGATAGGTTTTGAAAGATTTTCGAGCATAAAACTCAATGCCGAAGCTGAATACGACATGGTGTCAGATCCATGAAGCACCACAAAACCATCAAAACTGGTATAATTATTCTCTATAGTGCGAGCAATTTCGGCCCAATGCTCAGGATTCATATTCGACGAATCAATAGGGTTTTCAAACGAAAAAGTATCTATCTCGCAATCCAGTAATTTTAATTCGGGAATATTATGAAGGAGTTTACTAAAATTGAAAGCCTTAAGTGCTCCCGTTTCAAAATCCTTCCTCATACCAATCGTTCCACCGGTATAAATCAAAAGAATTTTAGACTTAGAGTTCATCGACATATTTCAATTTATTGACAACTGGATTCGCGTACATATCCAAAAACCCTTGTTTGGCAACTGGATGCTCATGATCAATTCTCAGCTCTAAACGTCTCTCAAAAAGTAATTTTTCATTTTCAGTATACAAATGGGAAAATCGATTCGTGCAGTTCAAAATGTCGTAAGCAATAAAATTGGTTGTCCACAATTTGTAATTGGCTAAAATGGAATCATCAATTACTTGTGCCAATGCTTGTACTTGTTTGTTTGTAGTATCTACATTTTTAATAATGTCATCGATTTCGGTATCGAGAACATCTCCTATATGTATGTGAATTCTTTTCTTTTGTCCAATTATTCCACTCAACAAAGTCTTGAAATCTTCGTTTTTCTCTTTCTTGTAAATTTCATTATTTGCTTCGGCCAATAACTGCGGCATTTTTAAAGCATCTGTCGGGTCATATTCGTATGAAATAGAAACGGGAACAATTTTAATTTTCTTAAAATAATCCATTATATTAGGCTCATCAGACCCCATGGCAATCATCTTCAAAACCCCAGGATTGGTTTCGTCATTTCCATCTTTGGTTCTTCCCTCACGTTGTGCAATCCAAACCGAACGGTTTTCATGCAACAACAACTGAGCCATATATTCAGAAAGCAGTTTGGAACTCACCAGTAATTCTCTTGGCGATAATCCACGCTGAACCAAAAAGTTTCTGTTTAGTTTTGCTAATGTTTTTAAAAAAGATTTTTTGACCAAATTATCACCAATAGCTGACGAAGTCATATCCAAACCATGCTCAAACAAAGAAGAATTTAACAAAGTCGTATCCAAAACGATATCTCTATGATTCGAAATGAAAAGATAAGCGGTATTTTTTTCTAACTTTTCAAAACCGGATGTGGTTAAACCCTCAGAGCTTTTCTCCAGCACCTGTTGTACTCCATAGTAAATAAAGTTACATTGAAAATCACGAATAGAATGGGTTTTGCGAAGCTGTTCTTTCCAAATTTCATCTTCTACTCCAGGAAAACAAAAGTTCATTAAAGCTTTCATCATGGGATGATCAATAACTTTTATTATTCCTTCGTTTATTTCGGAATCATAAAAAGACCGAATCGCATCAAATTTATTCATTGTTTGTTTTCAATTTAGTTGGACAAAAGAACAAAAAAAATATTAAAGTTACAGAAATTCGATATTAAATACCGAATATTTCTGCAGAATTATCGGTTGTTACGGTTGCTATTTCATTTGCCGAAAGGCCATATATTTGAGCCAATTTATCGACAATATTTATTAAATAGCTGCTTTCGTTACGTTTGCCACGATAAGGAATTGGAGCCAAATATGGGGAATCTGTTTCCAAAACAATATGTTTTAAATCGATTTTATTCAAAAATTGGTCTATTTTTCCATTTTTAAAAGTAACAACCCCGCCTATCCCCAATTTCATATTATAGGATATCGCTTGTAAAGCCTGCTCATAAGTTCCAGAAAAGCAATGAAAAATACCAAACAATTCAGGTGATTTTTCTTCTTCCAAAATTTCGAATATTTCATCAAATGCCTCACGACAATGAATGACAATCGGAAGTTTATATTGTTTGGCTAGCTGAATTTGTCTTCTAAAAACTATTTGCTGTTCTGCAAAATGAGTTTTATCCCAATACAAATCAATCCCTATTTCACCAATGGCAACAAACTTTCTTTTGGCTAATTCCGTTTCAACATGCTGCAATTCCTCTAAATAATTGTCTTTAACATAAGTAGGATGCAAACCCATCATCAAGAATACATTATTAGGATAATCTCGCTCCAAATCATACATACTCTGCGTATAAGTAGAATCTATGGCTGGGACAAAAAAGCGTGTAACCCCATTATCAATGGCGCGTTGCATCATTTCATTTCTATCCAAATCAAATTCTTCAGAATATAAATGGGTATGAGTATCGGTAAGTATTGCCTTTGTTTCCAAGTTTAAAATTTAATGCTGCAAAATTACTCTAAAAAGCGGTTTTTCCAAAAAAAGGAGTTTCATAAAGCGCCAATGATTTTTTTAGGAAACAAATAATGAAACATAACTGGTATAACACTATTTTTACTTTATACAAAAGTCATTCGCAATATGAAGAATTTACACGAAAAGCTAAAGAAGGTAGATTATAAAAAAGTCAAGTTTAAAATCACCAAGACACAGCACCTTTTGATTAAAGCAAAAATCAATGGCATAAAAGGGAATTTCATACTGGATACTGGGGCTTCCAACAGCTGTGTGGGATTTGAAAGTATTGAATATTTTGCATTGAAAGCCAAAAATTCCAAAACCAAAGCTTCGGGTGCCGGAGCAACGGGTATGTTGACACAAATATCCTCAAACAATAAACTCCAATTAAATAATTGGAAACATAATAAGTTTGACCTTGTTATCTTTGATTTATCACACGTTAATGAAGCATTAGGACATTATAAAGTAAAACCGGTCCATGGCATCATTGGTGCAGATGTTTTAATGAAAGGCAAAGGAATAATCGATTATTACAATCATTGTTTGTATCTGAAATAATCAATAAAAAAACCCAAACTCTTCAATAGAATTTGGGGTTTTAAATATTATAAAATTATTACAATTATAGCTCCAATGCTTTTTTAGCATTTCCGCCCATCAATAATTCTAATGGGTTTTCTAAAGCTTCTTTTACAGCAACTAAGAAACCAACAGACTCACGACCGTCGATAATTCTGTGGTCATAAGAAAGAGCAACATACATCATTGGGTGAATTTCCACTTTACCGTTTACAGCAATCGGACGCTCGATGATGTTGTGCATTCCTAAGATTCCAGATTGAGGAGGATTGATAATTGGCGTAGATAACATAGAACCAAAAACACCACCGTTAGTAATCGTGAATGTTCCTCCAGTCATATCATCAACAGTGATTTGTCCATCACGAGCTCTTAAAGCTAATCTTTTAATTTCTGCTTCAACACCACGGAAAGTCAAGTTTTCAGCATTACGAACTACAGGAACCATTAGTCCTTTTGGTCCAGAAACTGCGATAGAGATATCAGCAAAATCAAAAGCAATTTTATGGTCACCATCCATCATAGAGTTTACGTCTGGATACAATTCTAAGGCTCTTGTAACTGCTTTAGTAAAGAAAGACATATATCCTAAACCAAGTCCTCCATGTTTTGCTTTGAATGCATCTTTATATTCATTTCGGATCAAGTTGATCGGCGTCATGTTTACTTCGTTGAAAGTAGTCAACATTGCTGTTTCGTTTTTTGCAGCCACTAATCTTTCAGCTACTTTACGACGTAACATTGATAATTTTGTACGCTCAGTTCCACGGCTTCCTCCTGTTGGAGTTCCCATTGATGGTACTGCATTTACAGCATCATCTTTAGTGATTCTTCCGCCTTTACCTGTTCCAGAAACTGTTGCTGGAGCGATATTTTTTTCGTCTAATATTTTTTTAGCCGCTGGAGATGGAGTCCCTGCTGCGTAAGATGCTGCTGGCGCAGGTGCTGCCGCTACTGGAGCTGGAGCCGCTGGTGCAGGTGCTGCTTTTGGTGCTTCAGCTGCAGGAGCTGCTGCTGGCGCAGAACCTGATGGTTTTGCTCCGTCAGTATCAATAAGACAAACTACTGCCCCAACTGCTACTGTGTCGCCTTCTTCTGCCTTAAGCGTTATAATTCCGCTCATTTCAGCTGGCAATTCAAGTGTTGCTTTGTCAGAATCAACCTCAGCAATAGCTTGGTCTTTTTCTACATAATCTCCGTCCTTAACTAACCAAGTTGCTATTTCAACTTCTTTGATTGATTCCCCAGGGGATGGGACTTTCATTTCTAAAATCATGTCTTATTATTTTAAATTATGAATTTTATATTCTAAATTGTCCTTGAAAGAACATTTTGGTTATTGAATTTTCTAGCCCTGATGGAAACGGCATCCTTTTTCTGGCTTCTTTAGCCAGGAAAAGATATAGTGTACAGCAGGAAATAGCTCCTAATTATCTAAATAAATTTTTATCAAATACCATTCTGATTGCATCAGCGTGACGGCGTTTTGATCTTGTATAACTTCCAGAAGCTGGTGCTGAATATGCTTTTAATGAAGCTAATCTCCATTTGATAAAGTCAAAATTCATCAGCATGAAACTGTAAGCCCCCATGTTTTTAGGCTCTTCCTGTGCCCAAACATAATCGTCAGCGTTTGGATATTTTGCAATAATTGCTTTAATCTGTTCTGCTGGGAAAGGGAATAATTGCTCGACACGAACTACCGCTACATCATTTCTTCCGTTGTTTGTTCTTTCAGCAACAATATCATAATAGAATTTACCTGTACAGAAAACCAAAGTTTTTACTTCTTTTTTGTTTACTGCTTCATCATCGATAGTTTCTTGGAAACTTCCAGTTGCTAATTCTTCTACTGAAGACACGCATCTCGGGTCACGCAATAAACTTTTTGGAGAGAAAACAACAAGTGGCTTACGGAAAGTCGTTTTCATTTGTCTTCTCAACAAGTGGAAGAAATTGGCTGGCGTTGTACAGTCGGCTACATACATATTATGTCTGGCGCAAAGCTGTAAGTAACGCTCCATTCTTGCAGAAGAGTGCTCTGCTCCTTGTCCTTCGTATCCGTGTGGCAACAATAAAACAATACCATTTTGGTTGTTCCATTTGTCTTCCCCACAAGAAATATATTGGTCAATCATAATCTGTGCTCCATTGCTAAAATCACCAAATTGCGCTTCCCAAATAGTTAATGCATTTGGATTTGCTAAAGCGTAACCATAATCAAAACCAAGAACACCATACTCCGATAAATGTGAATTGAAAATATTGAAGTTTCCTTTTTTATTTTCGATAGCATTCAATAAAATTACTTCTTCTTCAGAATCTTCTACTTTCACAACAGCATGACGGTGAGAGAATGTTCCGCGCTCTACGTCCTGACCTGAAATTCGGATATCAAATCCTTCACTCAAAAGCGAACCATAAGCTAATGTTTCGGCAGTTCCCCAATCAACAGTATTGTTATCGTATCCTGTTTTTCTGTCAGTAACAATTTTGGTTATTTTATTAATGAATTTCTTGTCAGAAGGCAAAGTCGATACCGTTTTGATAATAGAATCTAATGATTCTTTAGCATACGAAGTATCTACTTTTTTAAGCATCACATCATTGGAAACCTGCTCAAATCCTTTCCATTCATTCTGCATAAACGGAGTAATGATTGTCAGGTCTTTTTTGCGGGAAGCTTCTAAATTTTCTTCAAGATCTTTCTTGTATTCTTTCTCAATTGTATTTACATAATTGGCATCAATAACTCTTTCAGACAATAGCTTTTCAGCATAAATATCTCTTGGGTTTTGATGTTTTGCAATGATTTTATATAAAACCGGCTGTGTAAAACGAGGTTCGTCACCTTCGTTATGACCGTATTTTCGGTATCCTAATAAATCGATAAATACGTCGCGTCCAAACTGCATTCTGTAGTCTAATGCAAAAGAAACCGCATGTACAACAGCTTCGGCATCGTCAGCATTTACGTGCAATACTGGTGAAAGCGTTACTTTAGCAACATCTGTACAATAAGTAGACGAACGGGCATCCAAATAGTTAGTTGTAAAACCAACCTGGTTATTGATTACAATGTGAATTGTACCGCCTGTTTTGTATCCGTCAAGCAACGACATCTGAATGATTTCATATAAAATCCCCTGACCTGCAATTGCAGCATCACCGTGAACGGCAATTGGAAGGACTTTGGTGAAATCGTCTGCGAAATATTTATCTTGCTTTGCTCTTGTGATTCCTTCAATAACTGCACCTACTGTTTCAAGATGCGAAGGATTTGGAGCTAAATTGATGTTGATTTTTTTACCGGACTTAGTTACTTTATCGGCAGTAAGACCTAAATGGTATTTTACGTCTCCGTCAAAGTATTCCTGGTCGTAATCTTTTCCGTCAAATTCACCGAAAATATCTTGAGTAGATTTTCCGAAAATGTTAGCCAAAACGTTCAAACGCCCACGGTGAGCCATTCCCATTACAAACTGCTCTACCCCTTTTTCGGCCGCTTTTTCAATCAAAGCATCAAGTGCAGGAATTACAGACTCTCCTCCTTCTAATGAGAAACGTTTTTGCCCAACGTATTTGGTATGCAAGAAGTTCTCGAAAGAAACTGCCTGATTTAATTTATTTAAGATTGTTTTCTTTTCTTCAACAGAGAAATTAGGCTGATTGTTGTTAACTCCTAATTTATCCTGAACCCATTTAACAACGCCTGGATTACGGATGTACATGTACTCCACACCAATGTGCTGACAATAAATCGCCTGAAGACGGGCGATAATATCCTGTAATGAACAAGGTGCCACACCAATAACCTGAGCAGCATCAAAAACCGTTGATAAATCAGCTGTTGATAAACCAAAATTTTCAATATCTAAAGTTGGTGATGAAACCCTGCGGTCACGAACCGGATTTGTTTTGGTGAATAAATGCCCACGGGTACGGTATCCATCAATTAATTTTAAAACATTGAATTCTTTTTGCAGTTTATCTGAAACCAAACTGCAGTCAGCACCTGTTTCCACATATTCAACAATTCGCTGAACTGGATTTTCATCATTATAAGTAGTCGTTCCAAAGTCAAAACCTTGAAAAAAACTTCTCCAGCTAGGTTCTACACTATCTGGATTTTCTAAATATTGATCGTATAATTGAGCAAAAAATTCTGTATGAGCTGCGTTTAAAAATGAAAACCTATCCATAATATTGTTATTGAATATACTTTTGTTAAATAGTCCGGCAAAAATACAATAAAGCAAATTATTTAAATCTATTTTTTTACGTACTTTTACGTAAAAATTTGTTAAAAAAAGCCTCTAGCATGAAAAAATCAGCCTTTTCCTCCCTAACAAAGTACCTTTTCATCTTTTTTATCTTATTCTTTTACGAAAACGTAATAGCTCAATACCAACAACCTCCACAGTCTAGAAGCCCGTTTTGGAGTAATGTACAATTTGGAGGTGGATTAGGATTGAGTTTCGGCAGCGGATACACTGACATTTCTGTCGCTCCGAGTGCCATTTATAATGTAAATCCATATTTAGCTGTTGGCTTAGGACTTCAAGCTAGCTATGCATCTTCTAAAAATTATTACTCTTCTGGAATTTACGGCGCAAGTTTCCTGACCTATATTAATCCAATTCCTCAAATTCAACTTTCCATAAATTTAAATGAATCATATGTCAATAATCATTATGAAGCTTATAATGGCTATAATGGTTACACCGATAATTTTTGGAATACAGCTTTGTTTTTGGGTGCTGGTTATCGAACTGGAAATGTAACTGTAGGACTAGCCTACAATGTTTTGTTTGATGAAAATGACAATGTATATGGTGATGCGCTTATGCCTTTTGTAAGAGCGTATTTTTAACCTTTAAAGTAGCTACTAAGGTTCTCAGTTATTTTAAAAAAGTCTCAGAATATCAGAAACTTAGTACCTTGGAATCTTTACTTATATTTATTCCTGAACCAAACCTTTTGCCATTCTCTTTTTAAGATTAAAAAAGCCACTTGTTCGGCTAGAATTACCAAATCGGAACCATCGAGTTTTTTGATTTCCTCTTCGGAAACATCAATGATATAAAGCAAATTGAGATACTCGGCAAATTTGTACTGAATGAGTCGATAGATTTTTTCGTGTAATTGAATTTTTAATTCGTCTGGAGTAATACTTTTTGGAAAATCAATTGCTTCGTTGGCCAAATTAAAATCCTTATTCAATTGAACAATCAAATTAACATAAAGAGTTTCTTTAGTGGCTTCCTGAAGAAGTAAATCGGTATTTATTGGTGCTATAAACATATTTTCAATTTCAAAATTCAATGGCAATTACTATACATTCCTTCCCATTAGGTTTTCACCAAAAGTTCTTAGCATTTCTTTTTTAGAGAATTCTATGTCCATTTTTTCTAAGGTTTCAAAAGCCTTAAATGTATATTCTTTAATTGCTTCCTGCGTAGCTTTTGAAGCGCCTGATTCATTAAAAATAGTTTTTACAGTTTCTATTTTCTCTGTATTGTTTTCTAATTGCAAACTGAACAATTTCCCTAACTCTGAAGCTTTTTCAGGAGTCGAAAATTCCAATGCTTTCAGATATAAATAGGTTTTTTTATTCTCGATAATGTCCCCTCCTACTTGTTTCCCAAAAGTTTCCGGGTCACCAAAAGCATCTAAATAATCATCCTGTAATTGAAAAGCCAATCCTAAATTGAGTCCAAAATCATAAATTAAATTGGCATTTTCTTCGGATGCGTTAGCAATAATAGCACCCATTTTCATCGCAGCAGCTACCAAAACAGCCGTTTTATACTCTATCATTTTGAGATATTCCTGAATAGTTACGTCTTTGCGGATTTCAAAATCGACATCCCATTGTTGTCCTTCACAAACTTCAAGAGCAGTTTTGCTAAATAACTTAGCCAAATCCCTAAAAACAATTGGCTCGTATTGTTCAAAATATTGATAAGCCAAAATCAGCATCGCATCACCCGAAAGTATTCCAGTGTTAATATTCCATTTTTCATGAACGGTCTGCTCCCCTCTTCTTAAAGGTGCATCATCCATAATATCATCATGAACCAGCGAAAAATTATGAAAAACCTCAACAGCCATCGCTGCCGGAAGTGCCTTTTTATAATCAGCGTCAAAAACTTCTGAAGCCATTAAAGTCAACACAGGCCGCATTCTTTTTCCTCCTAAACCCAAAATATAATCTATGGGCTCGTATAGATTTTTGGGTTCTTTATTAATCGTTTGATTTTCTAAATAAGTAATAAAAAATTCTTGATACTGATGAATAGCGTGCATAAAATAAGATCTCGTTAACTTTTCCAAAGTCGATTTGGCTTGGATTTTAAAGTCCAAAGATACAATTCAAATGTGAATTATTGAATTGTAAATTACTGTAAAAATGGAACTATAGTTTTTCCTTATGATATACATCGAAAAAAAACATTGGAAACTTTGTTGGTTTTTAAAGTTTCCTTATTACATTTGCAAAACATAAGAAACTTTATTAGTGTTTAAAGTTTCCGAAGTACATTTAAAAAAACAAAAACCAAACATCAGGAAATACTACTACTAAAATTAATCATTATGGAAAATGCATGGGCTATTGATTCTAATGAATCAGACGTTATCATAAAATCTAGACATTCTCTAATAGGCTACTTGCCTGGAAACAAAAACAATTTAAAGGGGCATGTTGCCATACAAAATAATGAAGTTGAAGATGCTTCAATAGAATTCTCATTGAATGTAAATGATAAAAAAAACACTTCAACTGAAAAAAACAAAGAAGCTAAATTCACTGACCTTTTTGAAGAAGATGAAACTCCTTTGATTCAATTCAAATCGACCTCTTTTCAGAAAATAAATAAAAACATCAATTTTCTGAAAGGCTTCTTGACAATAAAGAACATCACCAAAGTGGTTGAATTAGATACCGAATTTATTGGATTCAATAATTACAATGGTGTTCAAAAAGCTTCTTTTGAAATTACGGGAAACATTAACCGTAAAGAATTTGGACTGAATTACAATATTCTTTCGTCAAATGGTGGCCACCCGATAGGCAAAGACATAAAACTCATTGCCAATTTAGAATTCACACATTAAGAATAACCAGTTCTTAAAAAACATAACAACAAACTAAAACTCATTTGATAACTAACTTTTACTGTATTATTTCAAAGTATTAATTACAATAAGTTACCCATAAAATGAAAGATAAAATTATTTCAAAAGCAACGGAACTATTCTTAAAACTTGGTTTTAAGAGTGTAACCATGGATGATATTGCAAGTGAGATGTGTATTTCTAAAAAAACGATTTACAAATTCTTTTGCAACAAAGAACTTCTAATTGAGGAAAGCACAGAGATGGTTCATAAAACTATTCATGAAAGCATTGATACAATAGCAGCAAAAAATTATAATGCAATCGAAGAAAACTTTGAAATCAAAAAGATGTTCAAAGAAATGTTTAAATCTGGAGAAGCTTCACCAGCACATCAATTGAAAAAGCATTACCCTGAAATCTATGACAAGGTAATGTCTAGGGAAATAAACGAATGCAACACGGTCTTCAAACAAAATATTGAAAAAGGGATTCAACAGGGTTTGTACAGACACAATTTGGATATCGACATCTATGTTGGATTTTATTACAACCTTATTTTCAGCATTCACGGAATGACGAGTTCCGAAAAAGAATCACAGAAATTAGAATTACAAGCATTAGAATATCACACTAGAGCAATGGCAACGCCTAGTGGAATAATAGAACTAGAAAAACAATTACAAAATCCAACTTTATCATGAAAAGAATACTTTTATTAACATTCTTAACCTTTGCTCTCACTGCACAATCCCAAGGGGTAAGCACAACAGCAACAAATCCGCTTACGCTAAAAGCGGCTATTACCTACGCACTTGAGAACAAAGCCGATGCTAAAAAAGCAAGATTAAGTGTTGAAAACAGTGAATACCAAATCGAAGAAGTTCGTTCAAGAGCTTTGCCACAAATATCTGCAAACGGAAGCTTAACCTATAATCCAATTTTACAAACCAATGTAATTGACGGATCAGCTTTTGGTGCACCAGGAACAACAATTCAGGCATCATTTGGACAAAAATGGACATCGGGTGCAGGAGTTTCATTGACCCAAACGATTTTTGACCAATCTGTTTTTACAGGATTGAGAGCGGCACAAACCACTCGTGAGTTTTATCAAATAAACAATCAATTGACAGAAGAACAAGTAATTGAAAGAGTAGCAAACAATTATTACTCTGTTTACGTTCAACGTGAAAGATTGATTTTATTGGACAGCAATTATGTGAATACAACAAAAGTTCGCGATATCGTAAAAGGGCAATTTGACAATGGTTTGGCAAAAAAAATTGACTTGGACCGAATCATCGTAAAAATGTCAAACATCGATACGGAACGTCAACAAATCATAAACCAAATTCAATTACAGGAAAATGCATTGAAGTTTTTTATGGGAATGCCTATTGAAACTGTAATCGTGATTCCAAAAACAGAATTTGAAGTAACTCCGGCTGCAATAACCGAAGCACCAAATACTGAGAACAGAACCGAATATTTGCTTTTGAAAAAGCAAGAAGAATTATTGCAATTTCAAAAAACAGCTATTAAAGCCGAATATTACCCAACACTTTCTTTGGTAGCAGGATATAATTATATCGGACAAGGGCCAGAAGTACCACTTTTTGCAAAACCTGCTGATGGAGTATATTGGTCTGACTATTCTGCAATAGGATTGAATTTAAAAGTCCCAATTTTTTCTGGTTTTGGAACTCGCGCAAGAGTAAGACAAGCTGATGTAGACATCAGAACGCTGCAAGAAGATATTAAAGACACGCAGCTTTCCCTTGATTTAGATTACAGAAATGCAAAAACTCAAATCGAGAACAACATTATAACCATCGGAAATCAAAAAGAAAATATGCGTTTGGCCGGAGAGATTTTGAAAAACACCAAAAACAATTATCTACAAGGTTTAGCATCATTAACTGATTTATTGGATGCTGAAAACGCATCTCTTGAAGCACAAAACAATTATACCAGAGCAGTACTAGCCTACAAAATAGCAGAAATAACATTAATCAAATCAAAAGGAGAACTTAGAACCCTATTAAACTAAAAACAAGATGAAAAAAAATATAATAACTGTAGCCGTAATTTTGGGAGCATTAGGACTTATTGCTTTTACTTTAAATAAGAACAAAGCTGAGAACAAAGCTAAAACTGATATTGTTGCCGAAAAAAATGCATCTGTATCCGTAAAAACAGCACAGGTAAAAACCGAAGATGTTTCATTGGATTTCTTAGCCAACGGAAGTTTTGAACCGATTCAAGAATTGACTTTTTCTGCTGAAAAATCAGGTAAAGTAATCAGTGTTTTGGTAAAAGAAGGTGACTATGTAAATATTGGACAAACATTGGTAATCGTTAGAAGCGACGTAATAAACGTAAATGCCCAAACTGCAAAAGCATCTTATGACAACGCAAAATCGGATTATGACCGTTATCAAAACGCTTATAATTCAGGTGGTGTTACCAAACAACAATTGGATCAGGCAAAATTGGCTTTGACCAACGCAACAAACAACTTGAAACAGGCCAACATCAACGTTGGAGATACTAAAGTTAAAGCTCCGATCAAAGGTTTTATCAATAAAAAATACATTGAGCCAGGTTCTATTTTAGCAGGAATGCCTGCTACAGCAATGTTTGACATTGTGAATGTTTCTAAATTGAAATTAAAAGTTACCGTAAACGAAAGTCAAGTAGCCAGTTTAAAATTAGGAAACACTATAAATATTACTTCAAGTGTATTTCCTGATAAAACATTTGCAGGTAAAATTACTTTTATTGCCGCAAAAGCTGATGAGAGCTTGAATTTCCCAGTTGAACTTGAAATCACAAACAACGCAGATAACAGCTTAAAAGCGGGAATGTACGGAACTGCCAATTTTGGTTCTAAACAAAAACAACAATTAAAAGTAGTTCCTAGAAATGCTTTCGTAGGAAGTGTGAGCAGTAATGAAGTTTTTGTTGTAGAAAATGGTATCGCTAAATTGAAAAAAGTAACCTCTGGAAGAATCATAGGAGAACAAGTAGAAATAGTTGACGGATTATCTGATGGAGAAACTGTAATTATTACAGGGCAAATTAACTTGCAAGACGGTAATACAGTAGAAATTATTAAATAATTGATTTTAATAGTCAACAATAAAAATATATGAAATTAGCAGAAATATCCATAAAACGTCCGTCGATAATTATTGTATTATTTACGATTCTTACCCTTGGCGGACTGTTCAGCTATAGCCAATTAGGCTATGAATTGATTCCTAAATTCGAACAAAACGTAATCACGATTTCGACTATCTATCCTGGAGCTTCTCCAAGTGAGGTTGAAAACACGGTTACCAAAAAAATTGAGGATGGAATCGCCTCTTTGGAAAACATAAAAAAGATTGATTCCAAATCATACGAAAGTTTGTCTGTAGTTACGGTTACATTGACAACACAAGCAAAAGTTGACATTTCGATGAATGACGCACAACGAAAAATCAATGCTTTGATAAGTGATTTACCCGATGATGCCAAAACACCGTCTTTATCTAAATTCTCTTTGAGTGATTTACCGATTATGACTATTGGTGCCAACGGAAAAATGGACGAAGCTGCTTTTTATGATTTGATCGATAAAAAAATAGCTCCCGTTTTATCTCGTGTTACAGGTGTGGCGCAGATTAACATTATTGGTGGTCAGGAAAGAGAGATTCAGGTAAATCTTGATGCAGTAAAAATGCAAGGTTACGGACTTTCGGTTCCTCAAGTACAACAAGTTATTTTGTCATCCAACTTGGATTTCCCAACCGGAAACATCCAAACCCGTAATCAAAAAATATTGATTCGTCTTGCCGGAAAATACAAGAATGTTGAAGAACTAAGAAACTTGGTTGTTTCTTCTAAAGATGGAATTGAAATTCGTTTGAGAGACATTGCAGATGTACAAGATGCGCAAAAAATTGCCGAGAAAATTTCTCGTGTCGATCAAAAAAGTGCTATTATTTTACAGGTAATTAAACAATCAGATGCTAATGCCGTGGCGGTAAGTGAGCTATTGCATAAAAGCATTAATAAATTAGAAAGTGATTATAAAGTCAACGAATTAAAACTAGAAATAGCCAAAGACAGTACGGTTTATACCCTTGAAGCTGCAGATTCTGTAATTCACGATTTAATGATTGCGGTAGTATTGGTAGCCTTTGTGATGTTGTTCTTCTTGCACAGTATTAGAAACTCATTGATTGTAATGGTTTCGATTCCTGTTTCGTTAATTGCAACCTTCATTGGAATTTACCTAATGGGATATACTTTAAACTTGATGAGTTTATTAGGACTTTCACTTGTGGTAGGTATTCTGGTCGATGATGCGATTGTGGTATTGGAAAATATTTACAGGCATATGGAAATGGGCAAAAGCCGTATTCGTGCAGCCTTTGACGGAACTGCCGAAATTGGTGGAACTGTAACTTCGATTACATTGGTTATTGTGGTGGTATTTTTACCAATTGCAATGAGTTCTGGATTGGTATCGAATATCATCACACAGTTTTGTGTTACCGTAATTATTTCAACATTATTTTCATTGTTGGCTTCGTTTACTATTATTCCGTGGTTGTCTTCTCGTTTTGGAAAACTGGAACATATTGAAGGTAAAAACTTATTCGGAAAAACGATTCTTGGATTCGAAAGCTATTTAACTCGTTTTACAAACTGGGTTACTGAATTATTAAACTGGTGTTTGGATCATTATTTCAAAACAATTGCTGTTGTACTTGTCTTGTTTTTCGGATCAACTATCGGATTAATGGGTGGCGGTTTTATTGGTGGAGAGTTCTTTGCTTCTTCAGATAGTGGTGAGTTCTTAGTTCAAATCGAAATGCCAAAAGACGCTTCATTGGAACAATCAAACTTTATGACTCAAAAAGCGGAAGCATTTTTGAAAAGCCAAGAGTATGTTCATAGCCAGATTACGACTGTGGGACAAACCAGTGAAGGTATGGGTGGTGCACAAGCTACTGCTTACAAAGCGGAGATTGACGTAAAAATGATTGACCAATCAGAACGTTCAGATGATGCTTCAGTATATGCTGCAAAAATCAAACGTAAATTGGAGAAAGTATTGGTTGGAGCCAAAGTAAAAACAGTTCCGGTTGGTATCTTAGGTACTGCCGAAAATGCAAAACTTGGATTGATTGTAACAGGACCTTCTACAGAAGCTGCTATGGCTTTTGCCAAATTAGCCGAAGCTGAATTACGTACCATTCCGGGAACAACCGAAATTAAATTGACCGTTGAAGATGGAAATCCTGAAATCAATGTACAAGTGGATCGTGATAAAATGGCTGCATTAGGACTAACACTGCAAACTGTAGGTATGACGATGCAAACTGCTTATAGCGGTAACACGGATGGAAAGTTTAGAGCCGGTGAATACGAGTATGACATCAACATTAAATACAATGCTTTTGACAGAAAAAATATTACTGACGTTAGTAATCTAATTTTCATCAACAATGCTGGTCAACAAATTAAATTGTCACAATTTGCTGCTATTACTGAAGGTTCAGGACCTAGCCAATTAGAACGTCGTGACAAATCGGCTTCGGTAACGGTGCAAGGTCAAAACGTTGGGGTTCCAACAGGAACTATTGTAACACAATGGCAAGCCAAACTCGACAAACTTAAAAAACCGGTTGGTGTAAATTACATTTGGGGTGGTGACCAAGAAAACCAAAGCGAAGGTTTTGGTACATTAGGAATCGCTTTATTGGCCGCTATTGTCCTGGTTTACCTTGTAATGGTAGGTTTGTATGATAGTTTTATGCACCCGTTTGTGGTATTGTTTGCTATTCCGCTTTCGTTTATTGGAGCAATGCTGGCTTTAGCGTTAACGAATAATACGTTGAATATATTCACCATTTTGGGTATCATTATGCTAATTGGTCTGGTGTGTAAAAATGCGATTATGCTTGTGGATTACACCAACCAACGAAGAGCCGCCGGCGAAAGCATCAGAACGGCATTGATTCAAGCGAATCACGCTCGTCTTCGTCCAATCTTGATGACGACAATTGCGATGGTTTTCGGTATGTTCCCTATTGCATTGGCTTCTGGAGCTGGTGCCGAATGGAAAAACGGTTTGGCTTGGGTAATTATTGGTGGATTGATTTCATCATTATTCCTAACCTTGATTATTGTTCCTGTGATTTATGAAATTATGGAGAAAATTAAAGCTAAATTATCCAAAGGAGAAAAAATCGATTATGAAGCAGAAATGGTTGCCGATTACGATCACAAAGAACTAAGCGAGGATGGTTTCAATCCTAAGCATACAGTTTAAAATAGGTTTTTAGTAATTCAAAAAAGGGCTTTCAAGATATTTGAAAGCCCTTTTTTTATTATGTATTTTTAACTCAAATCACATAATAAAACCACAAATTACGCAAGATTAGGATAGCGCGGATTTGCAATCCCTGCCCATTCCAATTATCAAGTTCAACTTGTTTTTATCATTCTTTTTGTTATCACGCTCACTTTATAGATATAATTTGTAGCCACGGATTGCACACGAGCGAAGCGACTGCCGAAGTAAATCCGCGCTATCGGGTTCAGGTGGAAACTGGGGCTACATTTTGTCGATTTTTTTTTTAAAATTTCAACAAAACACATATATTCGTGCCGATATTAACCTCAAATTCTGAAAACATGAAAAAATTACTACTAGGTTTATTAGCAAGTACATTGTTCGTTTCCTGCTCTAAAGATGAGAGCGAGGACAACGGTTTATCAAACTCACCAACTGCAACAGCAAGCTACGACAGCAAAAATTATGGGATCTACAAAGGTGTTTTTGTAGGATCAACAGGAACCGTTGTAATCAATTTGAAAAACAATGGAACTACCTTATCGGCAACTTTGGTTATTGATGGCATATCTTATGTTTTTTCTTCACAAGATGTAGTGACTGAAGGTTCAAACACTGAAATTACTTTTAATCATAATAGTGATTATTTTAATTTTTCTGTGAACTCTAATGGAACTAGCCCTACTATTTCTAATATTCACATAAATGGTCATCCTAATGCTACTATTAGTATTGGAAAAGAAGAATCTGATGTTCAGGTATATTGTTACGAAGGCACTTTTACTGAAACAGGTGGTGGAGGTACCTGGAATTTAATTATTTATGGCAACAAAGTTACAGGAGTGGTTCTGCCAAAGGATGGTCAGGTTTTACCATTACTTGAAGGTACAATTTCTAACAATACCATTACAGCCTCTATTCCGGATGCAGCAACAATTACGGGTACCGTAAGTGGAAACACAATTACAGGCACTTGGGAAAACTATGACCATGAATCTGGAACCTGGAAAGTTACCAGAAAATTATAAAAATTTTTTATATATAATCACTTAAAAAAGGTTGTTTTTTCTTGGTTTTTAAGATAGCACCTTTGTGCTTTTTTAAATCTTTCTTAAAAATTGCAAACACAATAAAAGTCTCCCGACTTTTTCGTTGAGTAATTTTATACCTTTTTTCAAATATAGAAAATAATAGTTACAAACTTACAAAGCGTAAATCTTATTCATTTCACGATTTTTTATGCTCCGCCCAGCAAAATAAGACATTCGAAGAAAAAACAATGCCTCGTTGCATACTTCGGACCTAGGTACACCCGATAGCACGCATTGTAAATCCGCACTATTGTTTTATTTTAGTAATACAAAAAAAGGCTTTCAATATATTTGAAAGCCTTTTTTTTTATTGGGTGTTTTTAACTTCAACTGTACTCCGCTGTCTATGTTCTCTAATGCTCGTAGAAATCAACACTTTGGGAAGCTTAGTATTATTTGTCAACTCTTTGTAAGTCTAAATCTTGAAAGTCAAAACTAAAATCAATATTTGGTGAAATGCCTTTCATTTTAATGGATTGGGCTTTACCCATTTCATCAAGTGAAAACATGGCAAGAGCATCACCGTTCATTGCTTGATATTCCCATTTTATGGCAAATGAATTGGCATTATAAAAAGCCATAGGACCGTTTAATTTAGGGGAACGATACGATTTGAACCACAATTGTTTGTTCTTTTCAAACACCTCAATTTTACCAAACCACTTGTCTGCATAGATCCCGATAAAATCTTCATTTTTAATTTTTACATTTTTTGAAGCTTTTACTTTTTCCCAAACTTTTTTGGTTACATCATCACCAGTATTTTTATCCTGCTTCATCCATTCCACCATTTTGTCGGTCCAGCCAAAATCATCCAAGCCCAAGTAGCTGTCGGAAATGGTATTTGCAACTGCAGCAAAAAGCCCCGCGCCTCCACTTTCGGTATTGGTTAAAATTACAATACCTAAGTTTTGATCTGGATATAACTCCACAAGTGACAGCATGCCAGGTAAACCTCCTGTATGAGATATTTTCAGGTTCCCTTTCACATCCATTATTTCCCAACCTAAGCCATAACCCATAAAATGGGTATTGTATCTTGGATGCGAATGAATTTGTTCAACGGTATGTATACGCCACATTTCTTCGTGGTTTACCATGGAAAACAAGGTTGAATTCAAAT
>NZ_DASTTN010000447.1:0-3672 GCF_035760125.1 Flavobacterium sp. | reverse complement strand
CATACTTGGGTCGTCTATTGCCTTGATGAATATTATGATTGTTTCGGTAACCGAACGTACCCGTGAAATTGGTGTTAGAAAAGCTTTGGGTGCCAAAAAAACAACCATTGCCTTTCAGTTTTTCATAGAAACACTACTGATTGGACAAATCGGCGGTTTTGTTGGAATTATTTTTGGAATATTAATCGGGTTTGGACTTTCGACAGCGATGAGTTTTGTTTTTGTAATTCCGTGGGAAGCAATGATGGCGGCATTTATTGTAAGCTTTATTGTGGCACTCGTTTCTGGATTGTATCCTGCTATAAAATCGGCAAATCTGGATCCTATTGAGGCACTTCGTTATGAGTAGATTTCTGTTTTCAACAACAAATACTTTTAAAATAATAAGTCGGGCGTGACCACATTAAAAAAAGGGGCAACTCAGCATACGTGCTAGTCGCCCCTTTTCTTAATGCGGTCGGGTCATCCGCGTTACTTCGGTAACTTGCTACTACCCCTCACGCAGATTACATAAAACGAGAAATGACTGCTACTGACGAGTTCCCAACATCATTCTATCATTCTCGTAAATATCCTTGCGAAGTTCTATATTTTTGAAATTCATTTTTTCAAGTAAATCAACCATTTCTTTTCCCAAATATTGATTGATTTCAAAATAAAGTTTCCCTGAGTCCGAAAGGTTTTTTTGAGCCAATTCGGCTATTTTTCTATAAAAAATCAAGGCATCATTATCTTCCACAAAAAGAGCCAAATGAGGTTCATTGTCCAAAACATTTTTCTTGATTTCCTCTTTTTCCAAATTCCGCACATACGGCGGATTCGAAACAATAATATCAAACTCTTGACCTAAATCTAGCGTTTCAAGAATGTTTTGAGATATAAAAGTAACTTCCACTTCATTTCGCTCGGCATTTTTTTGGGCAGTTGTCAACGCTTTTTCGGAAACATCAATTGCAAAAACTTCAGCATTCGGGAGATTCTTAGCTAAGGAAACAGCAATGCATCCGCTTCCTGTCCCAATGTCGAGAATTTTTATACTCTTAGACCGTCCGTTTTTTAGAACATTGGAAACAATCCAATCCACTAATTCCTCCGTCTCCGGTCTCGGAATCAAAACATTTTCATTTACTTCAAAATCCAATCCGTAAAAACTCGTTTTCCCTAACAAATACTGAATCGGGATTTCCAATTTCAATTGTTCCAAAATTGAATTCCAAACCATAATTGCTGATGCCGAAAACTCCAAATCGGGATGTAAAGCCAAATCGATTCTTTTCAGTTGCTGTTTTTCTTCCAATATCAAATAGAAAAAACTCTCCGCTTCGCCTTCTCCATACATCGAAGTAAGCGCCTGAATAAATTGAGTTCTGTATTCTTTTATTTTCATCTTTATTTTTTTCAGTTCCCTGTCGTTACTAGACTGTCAAATTTTTAAGCATCCAAACCGGACAACTTGTATGACCTGTACTTCCCATTGGAGAACAAATATTTTCGAAACCTACTTTTTTATACAACTTTTGGGCATCCAGCATAAAAGGCATTGTTTCCAGATAACATTTTTCGAAACCAAACTCACGGGCACTTTGCAAACATTGCTCCATCATTTGGCTTCCAATTCCTTTACCGCGAGTTTCTGGCAAAAAATACATTTTTTGTAATTCACAATAAATCTCCGCTTCGTTTGCCAGTGGCGCCACTCCAGCTCCGCCAACTATACGACCTTCGGTTTCCACAACATAATAAACAGATCTTGGTTTATTGTATTCTTCAAACATCAAATCAAGATATGGATCTTCATAAGCTGTTCCTACTTTCGGGATATTCAATTCGTCAAAAACATCTCTTATCAATTGAGCAACCGCCTGATTGTCTTCTTTTTGTATTTTTCTAATAATCCAATTGTCCATAAAAATGCTCTATTATTAATTCAGTACACAAAAATAGAGATTGTAAATGGGAAAACATCTTAAGTTTTGAAACTAAATCCTAATTCCAAAATTAGTATTTTTGCAAAGTGAAAATACATGAAAAATATATAAGCCGTTGCATAGCCCTAGCCAAAAACGGACTGGGAACAACTTATCCCAATCCCATGGTAGGAAGCGTCATTGTTTATGAAGATAAAATCATAGGCGAAGGTTGGCACAAAAAAGCAGGCGGACCCCATGCCGAAGTCAATGCAGTAAATTCGGTACAGGATAAATCGTTGCTAAAAAAAGCAACTATCTACGTGAGCTTAGAACCGTGCAGTCATTTTGGAAAAACACCGCCTTGCTGTGATTTGATTATAAAAAATAAGATTCCAAATGTCGTTATTGGTACAGTAGATCCAAATATTATGGTCGC
Source organism: Flavobacterium sp. (assembly GCF_035760125.1). Taxonomy (GTDB): domain Bacteria; phylum Bacteroidota; class Bacteroidia; order Flavobacteriales; family Flavobacteriaceae; genus Flavobacterium. The sequence goes on along the minus strand of NZ_DASTTN010000447.1, from coordinate 1,326 downwards.
CGGAAACGGTATCAAAAAACTAATCGAAGCAGGCATTCACGTCACCATTGGCATACTTGAAGACGAATGTAACGAACTCAACAAACGCTTTTTTACTTTTCATCAAAAGAAAAGACCTTATATTCTACTGAAATGGGCACAAAGTCCAGATGGGTTTATTGCTCCTCTTGAAAAATTGGAACAAAAACCAGTTTGGATTACCAACACCTATTCCAGACAATTGGTTCACAAATGGAGAACCGAGGAACAGGCTATTTTGGTAGGAACACAAACTGTTATCGACGACAACCCCAAACTAAATGCGAGAGATTGGCACGGTAACAATCCAGTTCGAATAGTATTAGACCAAAACATTCGTATTCCGGAAGAGAATGCTGTTTTTGACAATCAAACTAAAACAATCGTCTTTACCAATTCCGAAAACACTATTTCCAAAGAAAACACTATCTTTGAGGTAATTGATTTTAAACAAAATATAGCCAAGCAAATTGTTGATTCGCTTTACAAACACAACATTCAATCGGTTATAATTGAAGGTGGGCTCCAAACCTTACAAACCTTTATCGATGCAAATCTTTGGGACGAAGCTCGAGTTTTTACAGGAAGAACAAATTTAGAGAAAGGAATCAAAGCGCCTTTTATACCAAAAACAAATTCCGAAAAACACACAATTGACACCGATGAATATTTAATAATCAGAAACCATGATTAATGCTATTATTTTTGATTTTGGAGATGTGTTTATCAATTTAGATAAACAAGCGACTATGGATGGTTTAAAAAATCTTGGCATATCCCATTGGAACGAAGATTTAGACCAATTGAATATACAATATGAAATAGGATCTATTTCGGGTGAAGATTTCTTGAACGGAATTCAGAAACACACTAACAACGCTTCAATCGAAGACATTTCCAAAGCATGGAATGCAATCTTACTGGACTTCCCATTATACCGATTGGAATTTCTTCAAATGCTTTCCAGTAAGTATCGTTTGTTTTTGTTGAGCAATACCGATGCCATTCACATTGACACTTTTGAACAAAAATCAGGAACTTCATTTTACAGTTCTTTTTACCAATGTTTTGAAAAAATATACTTTTCATTTGAAATTGGCATGAGAAAACCCAGTCCAGAAGTTTACAACTTCGTATTGGATCAAAACGGATTGCAGGCCAAACATACTTTATTCATCGATGACAAAAAAGAAAATACCGATGCCGCATTAGCACTTGGACTTCCCGTTTGGAATTTACAGGTAGGCGAAGAAGATGTAGTTGATCTGTTTGATAAAAAAATAATTTAGAAGAATCCCTTTTGGAAAT
>NZ_DASTTN010000446.1:0-6642 GCF_035760125.1 Flavobacterium sp. | reverse complement strand
GACGACATCACAATGCTGAATGCCGCACTGAAAATCGTTGACCAAAATCCGTTGGGCTCAGCCGCTGGTTACGGAAGCTCATTCCCTATCAACAGAACTTTCACTACCAAAGAATTAGGTTTCGAAACTTTAAAATACAATTCGGTTGCGGCACAAATGAGCCGCGGTAAATCGGAAAAAACAGTCGCTTTTGCAATGAGCAGTGTGGCTGCTACGCTTTCTAAATTCTCCATGGACGTGTGTTTGTATATGAGTCAAAATTTTGATTTCATCGGTTTACCATCGCATCTTACTACTGGTTCCAGTATAATGCCACACAAGAAAAATCCTGATGTTTTCGAGCTAATTCGTGGTAAATGTAACAAGATTCAAGCTTTGCCTTATGAAATCACTTTGATTACCAATAATCTTCCTAGTGGTTACCACAGGGATTTACAACTATTGAAAGAAGGGCTGTTTCCTGCGATTCAAAACTTGAAAGCTTGTTTGGATATTGCTATTTTCTCTATCAAAGATATTACAGTAAAAGACAATATTTTGAATGACCCAAAATACAATTACCTCTTTACTGTTGATACCCTAAACGAAATGGTAGTAGCAGGAATGCCTTTTAGAGATGCTTACAAAGCTGTTGCGGAACAATTGGAAAACGGAACCTATCAATCTCCAAAAGAAACAAAACACACTCATGAAGGAAGCATCAATAACCTTTGTCTGGAAGAAATAAAAAATAAAATGAAGAGTACATATTAATTCAAAATCAAGCAAAAAGAGGCTGTCTCAAAATAGACAACCTCTTTTTTTATGCTTTTTTGATTCTTTCCAGATGAAAAATAAAGAGAATTCAAAAAAAAATGGCACCTCCATCCCAGATTCTTACCTGTTCTAAATAAGCCTCACTTCATCATTAATTAGTACTAAAAATTCTATATATTTGAGAGATTTCTTAAATATATAACATGGCAAATTTCGAAGAACAAGCTACTCAAACGCTTTTTGACAAAAATCACATTACAGAAGAACAATTCGAAGCCATTAAGGCGTATCGTGGTTTGAATTTGTTTTCGGTTCACAATGAACTGAAGTTCTTACTATATCTTTCGATGTTGATGTTTACCTCGGGGATTGGTATTTTAATTTACCAAAATATAGACACGATTGGCCATACCGCAATTCTTGGCCTATTGCTTTTGGTGACAGTTACCTGCTTCTATTTTTGCTTTAAAAACCATCCAGGATTCAAAAAAGAAGAAGCACCTTTCCCTAATCCACTTTATGATTATTTGGTGGTAACGGCTGTTATTTTGAGCTGTACGTTTGTGGGATATTTGCAGTTTCAATACCAAACTTTTGGAACTCATTACGGATTGGCTACTTTGGTGCCTACAATCATAAGTCTTTTGTGTGCCTATTATTTTGACAACAAAAGTGTTCTATCTATCGGAATCACTGGAATGGCAGCTTATTTAGGACTTTCGGTAGATCCTAAACATGTTTTTGAAAACGAGATGATCGACAATACCTACTTGAGTTATATTGGTTTGGCTTTTGGACTGTCTTTACTGCTTTGGGTTTTGTATGCATCCAAAATCAATTTGAAAAAACACTTCAATTTGGTTCACCTGACGTTTTCACTGCATTTGGTCAGTATAGCCTGTATTGTCAATTTATTTGAGGATTTTTGGTTTGCTTTTGGAATAGTTTTAGGAATTGCAGTCTATTATTTTTATAATTTAAGTTTCCAAATAAGGTCCATTTCTTTGTTTATTTTCACTGTTTTATATGGATATATCGGAATGAACATCTTATTCGTAAGGATTTTAGAATCAATTAATCTTGAAGACATATTCTCTGTATTCATTTTTACTACCCCATTTTATTTTATTGGGTGCATAATTGGATTTATAAAATTGATTAAACACTTCAACAAAAAAACTACCGATGATAGTATACGATAAAACACTTTTGGACAACCTTTATATAGACGAAGAAGCAAATCGATTGAAAAAGTCAGGTTTCATTAGTCAGGAACAATACCAATCTATTGGCCATCAATTACCGAAGCTTAAAAGTCAAAATAACATCTTTATCCGTATCGGCTTTTTTATACTGGGCTGTATGTTATATTCTTCAATTTGCGGGATGCTTTCATTATTTGGGTTAGCTATTATGGATGATGCTTATTTATTTTTTATCTACCTATTTGCCATAATTGGTTTTGGAGCAAAGGAATTCATGTCGAGAGAAATGAAGTATTTTGGTTTTGGCCTGGACGATGCATTTATTTTAGGCGCTATTTTAGCGTTACAGATTGCCGTTGGACTCACTTTTGAACAAAATTACAATCCAAACTATCTGTTTATTGCTATAGTAACGGCAATCGTTTCCAGTATTTCTTATTTTCGATATCTCAATCTTTCTTTAGCACTTCTTGCCTGTTTTGGAATAACAGCAAGTGTTGCATATCTTGTATTTGATTATCTTATAATTGGAAAAGCCATATTACCTTTTGTGATGTTGCTACTTTCTGGATGTGGTTATTTTATTTCTAAAAATAAGTTACAAAATCTAACTGTTACCTATTATTCTAGAGGACTGAAACTAGCCAAAGCCTTTTGCTTAATTCTATTCTATCTCGCAGGAAACTATTATGTGGTAAGAGAATTAAATTTCAGCCTTTCCGGAGAGTATTATTATAACGGCGTAAGTCCCGAAATTCCTTTTGCCATAGTCTTTTGGGCTTTTACGATTTCAATTCCTGCGCTCTATTTGTTTTTTTCTTTGAAAAACAAAGACAGAATGATGCTTTGGATTGGTTTTCTGGCACTTTGTTTTGCTTTATTCACAATTAGAACCTATCATCATGTCTTACCTCCGGAAGTTGCCTTAACCATTGGAGGATTGGCAGTATTTGCTTTTGCTTATTTTTCCATAAAAAAGACGAAGTACAATGAAACCGGAATCACGTTCAAAGAAGACCGATTTGCTAATCCAAATGCTTTTACCAATCTGCAAACTCTTGTAGTAGCTTCACAATTTGGGCTTAAACCCGAGGCAAAAGTTGAGGAATCACCAATGAAATTTGGAGGTGGCGGATTTAGCGGTGGTGGTTCTGGAGGAGAATTTTAAATTTAGATAAAAACTTTTTCAACACAGATTTCATTTCTATTTTAAAGTCTGTGCCAATCCGTGAAATCATTATAATCATTGGCTAATTAAGGCTGTTATAAATTCTAAAATAAAAAAAAGAGGCTGTCTATACATTTTAGACAGCCTCTTCTTTATTTTTTTAAACTTTAGCACCTACACTTTTTCCACTAAATCTCCCGCATCAATATCACTATGTGAAGCATCATAAACCGATTGACCGTTTTTGATCAACAATAATTGTGGCGATTGGTGCACTACCTGAAAACGGTTAGCAATTTCATTGGAAACGTCACGGTACTCAATCAAATCCAAAAAATAAGCATCTACCTTATCTTCCAAAGCAAATCCATTTTCAAATTGTTTCAATGCAAATCTGCTCACACTGCAACGGGTGCTGTGTTTGAAAATCGCTACCGGTTTTTCATTCGATAAAGCAACAATTTCATTCAGTTGACCTAAGTTGGTTAACGGAATCCAATTGATTTTGTTGATAGTTTCTTTCTTTTCTTCTGAATCACCAAATAGGGAATTAAATATGCTCATTTTGTCTTATTTTATGTCTTTTTGTCTTTATAAAATGATGAAAATCATCGTTCAAACGTCAAATTGTCCGTAAATTTATAGTGGAATATAATTTGATATTTAGTTTGCAAAGTTAGTTATTAAACATATAAAAAAAATATAAAACCTTTAATCATGAACATTAATAAATTTACCATTAAATCGCAGGAAGCAATACAGCTTTCACAGCAATTGGTTCAGAGTTTGGGTCAGCAGCAAATCGAAAACGAACACATTTTTAAAGCTATTTTTGAAGTAGACGAAAATGTGGCTCCGTTTATTTTGAAAAAACTGAACGTCAATGTACCATTGTTTCTTCAAATTTTAGACGCAACAATTCAGAGTTTTCCAAAAGTTTCCGGAGGAGAAATTCAGCTTTCCAGAACAGCCAATTCTGCATTGAACGAAGCCGAAATCATTGCAAAAAAAATGAATGATGAATACGTTTCTATTGAGCATTTGATTCTGGCGATATTCGATTCCAAAAGCAAAGTAGCCCAAATCCTAAAAGACCAAGGCGTAACCGGAAAAGGACTCAGAGCCGCCATCGAAGAATTACGAAAAGGCGAGCGAGTAACCTCAGCTTCTGCCGAAGAGAATTACAACTCTTTGAACAAATACGCTAAAAACCTCAACGAACTGGCACGAACTGGAAAACTGGATCCCGTAATTGGACGTGACGAGGAAATTCGTAGAGTTTTACAAATCCTAACCCGAAGAACCAAAAACAACCCAATGTTGGTTGGTGAACCCGGAGTGGGAAAAACCGCCATTGCCGAAGGTCTGGCGCATCGTATTGTTGCAGGAGACATACCCGAGAATTTGAAAGACAAAATCGTATTCTCCCTCGATATGGGAGCCTTGATTGCGGGAGCCAAATACAAAGGGGAGTTTGAAGAGCGTTTAAAATCCGTAGTTAAAGAAGTGATTGCAGCCGAAGGAGACATCGTGCTGTTCATTGACGAAATTCACACGCTTGTAGGTGCAGGTGGTGGCGAAGGCGCTATGGATGCCGCCAATATTCTAAAACCCGCTCTGGCACGTGGAGAATTGAGAGCGATTGGTGCAACGACTTTGGACGAATACCAAAAATATTTCGAAAAAGACAAAGCTCTTGAACGCCGTTTCCAAAAAATTATGATTGAAGAACCGGATACAGAAAGCGCCATTTCAATACTGAGAGGAATCAAGGAAAAATATGAAACACACCATAAAGTACAAATCAAAGACGATGCAATTATTGCAGCCGTAACGCTTTCGCAACGTTACATCTCCAATCGTTTTCTTCCGGACAAAGCCATCGATTTAATGGACGAAGCCGCTTCCAAACTGCGTATGGAAATCAACTCCAAACCAGAGGAACTTGACGTTTTGGATCGAAAAATCATGCAGTTGGAAATCGAAATAGAAGCCATTAAACGTGAAAAAGACGAAAGCAAACTCAAAGCATTGGGAATGGAATTAGCCAATCTCAAAGAAGAACGAAACGAAATTTACGCCAAATGGAAATCCGAGAAGGAAGTTGCCGATAACATTCAAGAGGTAAAAACCGAAATTGAAAATTTCAAATACGAAGCCGAGCGTGCCGAACGTGATGGCGATTACGGTAAAGTAGCCGAAATTCGTTACGGAAAAATCAAAGAAGCCCAAGAGCGACTAGCCGTTTATACCAAACAATTACAGGAAAACCAATCGGGAACTTCGTTGATAAAAGAAGAAGTAACACGTGAAGACATTGCCGAAGTAGTAGCCAAATGGACTGGAATCCCCGTGATGAAAATGTTACAGGGTGAGCGCGAAAAACTGTTGCATCTGGAAAACGAATTACACCACCGTGTAGTAGGTCAGGAAGAAGCCATCCAAGCCGTGAGCGATGCCGTAAGACGCAGCCGTGCTGGATTGCAAGATGTAAAAAAACCAGTAGGAACCTTCCTTTTTCTGGGAACAACGGGAGTGGGAAAAACCGAGCTTGCCAAAGCCCTGGCCGAATATCTTTTCGATGATGAAAACGCCATGACCCGAATCGATATGAGTGAGTACCAAGAACGCCACAGTGTGAGTCGATTGGTAGGTGCTCCTCCGGGATACGTGGGCTATGACGAGGGCGGACAATTGACCGAAGCCGTGCGCCGTAAACCGTATTCCGTGATACTGTTGGACGAGATCGAAAAAGCACACCCGGACACCTTCAACATCTTGTTGCAGGTACTCGACGAAGGCCGTCTGACCGACAACAAAGGACGCTTGGCCGATTTCAAAAACACCATTATCATTATGACTTCGAATATGGGAAGCCAAATCATACAGGAAAAATTCGAGAATCTAAAAGGAAGTGTCGAAGCCGCCACCGAAATTGCCAAAATCGAAGTACTTGGATTACTGAAACAAACCGTGCGTCCTGAGTTCATCAACCGTATAGACGAGATTGTAATGTTTACTCCATTGACCAGTGCCAATATTACTCAAATTGTTGGATTGCAATTGAAAAACGTAACCAATATGCTTGCCCAACAGGGCATCACCATGGACGCCACTCCCGAAGCGATTGAGTATCTATCCGAGAAAGGTTATGACCCTCAGTTTGGCGCCAGACCCGTAAAACGAGTAATTCAAAGAGATGTTCTCAACAAGCTCTCCAAAGAAATCCTCGCCGGCAAAGTACATCCCGACAGCATCATCCTACTCGATGCCTTCGACAACGAACTCGTTTTTAGAAACCAAACCGAGTTGGTTCACGAGTAATAAAATAGAATTAAATCTTAAAAACTGCAAGGCACCATGCTTTGCAGTTTTTTTTTGAAAACTAGAGTTTTATAAATAATCAACTAAATTTTAAAGATTTTTAACACATTCACCTTTCGGTTTTAAATTAAACAATTATTCACATAGCAGAGTTGAAAAAACTTAATATTTCTTTTTTGGTAAAATGCA
>NZ_DASTTN010000445.1:0-2737 GCF_035760125.1 Flavobacterium sp. | reverse complement strand
CCTTTGAAACTAAATTTTTTGGCGATTTTACCCAAATAGAAACAATCTTCTTTACGCATTTTCGCCTACTAAATTATGCTTCAGTTGTTTCGTTATTTTCTTCAGCAGCAGGAGCTTCTTCAGCTTCAGCAACAACTTCTTCTTCAACAGCAGGAGTTGCAGCAGCAATAGCATCAGCTTCAGCTTGTGCAGCAGCAGCTAAACGTTTTGCATTTACTTCTTGTTCTGCTTTCAAAGCTTTAGCTTTAGCATCAGCTTGCGCTTTAGATAAACCATCTTTTTTAGCGTCAACTTTTCCAGCTTTAGCTTCTAACCAAGCAGCTAATTTTGCATCAGCTTGTTCTTGAGTCAAAGCACCTTTACGGATACCTCCATCTAGGTGGTGTTTCAATAAAGCACCTTTGTAAGAAAGAATAGCTTTTGCCGTATCAGTTGGCTGAGCACCATTGTGCAACCATTTTACTGCGCTATCCAAGTTCAATTCGATAGTTGCAGGGTTTGTGTTTGGATTGTAAGTACCAATTTTTTCTAGGTATTTACCATCTCTTTTTGAGCGAGCATCTGCTGCTACAACCCAGTAAAAAGGTTTTTGTTTTTTACCGTGTCTTTGTAATCTAATTTTTACTGACATAATCGTATGATTAAATTTTGAGGTACTCGACCTCGATTAATTAAGGGTGCAAAGATACATCTTTTATCGAAACTATCTAAAAAGTTTATTATTTTAATGATTAATAGTTTATTAGCTGTTTTTTAGTTTTGTTTTAAACAGGAAAACCCATCAATGAGCTAGAAAATCGAATATCAATTTTATGTTTTGGCAATGGAATTGGAGTCGATACAAATTATCAAGCTTTTTGAGATTTTAGTTGTTGAAGATCGATTTGGTATGAAAGGAAATGGAATTATGCTTTTTTTTTGTAAAAACAATAATTGTGCGACTTGGAGAAACTATTCTGGTTGATTCTTAAATTGATAAAGGAATAAAAGTTGGTTTTTCATTGTTGAAATAGGGATTTGTTAAAAAGCAAAATAGAGGTATATCATAAATTATATCATAAATAAGCTAATTTATAGTTGTTTAGAAAAAAAATAGAGTACATTTGCTTCAATTATTATAAATAAGTACTTATGAATATTTTTGTTGGAAGCCTTCCATTCAGTATTGAGGAAGCAGATTTAAGAGAGTCTTTCGAGGCTTACGGAGCAGTTGATTCAGTTAAAATTATCACAGATAAATTTACAGGAAGAAGTAAAGGATTCGGATTTGTTGAAATGACAAATGATGATGAAGCTCAGAAAGCAATTGACGAATTGAACGGAGCTACTGTTCAAGGACGTGCAATCGTTGTAAACAAATCTGAACCAAAACCAGAAGGCGAAAGAAGAAGTTTTAACAACAACCGTGGAGGTGATTCTCGCGGAGGTTACGGAAACAACCGTGGTGGAGATAACCGTGGTGGTGGAGACAGAGGAAGATATTAATATTTTTTTCAATCATATATTAAAAAGGTGTCAATGTAAATTGACACCTTTTTTGTTTATTATATTTTGTAATTATTTATTGTTATTGTTGAGAAGCAATCCAGCTTCTCAACAATAACAATAATATATTTTATTTTACAAATTGGCAACCAACCAGTCACCTACTTCACTTGTAGAATATGCTTTTGATCCTTTGGCTACCAAATCTTCAGTTACAATTCCTTGTTCCAATGATTTGTTAACTACGGCTCTGATAGCTTCTGCTTCTGCTTTCAATCCAAATGCATCTTCAAACATCATAGCTGCTGATAAAACAGTCGCCAATGGATTTGCAATATTCAAACCAGTTGCTTGTGGATAAGATCCGTGGATTGGCTCGTATAATGAAGTATGTTCACCTACTGATGCAGATGGCATTAATCCCATTGAACCTGAAATCACAGAAGCTTCATCAGTCAAAATGTCTCCAAATAAATTCTCTGTGATTAATACATCATAAGAGTTTGGCCATTGTACCAATCGCATCGCAACTGCATCAACAAATTCATAACTTACTTCAACCTCTGGATAATCTTTTTCCATAGCTTGAACAGTTTCTCTCCACAAACGAGAAGTCTCCAATACATTGGCTTTGTCAACACAACATAATTTTTTAGAACGTGTCATTGCTAGTTCAAAACCTTTTTTTGCCAAACGTTGAACTTCAACTCTAGTGTATACACAATTGTCAAAAGCAGTTTCTCCTTCGTCTCTTCTTCCTTTTTCCCCAAAATAAATTCCTCCAGTTAATTCTCTTAAGAAAACCAAATCAGTTCCTTCGATGCGCTCTCTTTTTAATGGAGAATTATCAATCAAAGATGGAAAAGTAAAGGTTGGACGAACATTGGCGAACAAGCCTAATTTTTTACGCATTAACAATAAACCTTGTTCTGGGCGTACAGGTGCGCTTGGATTGTTATCATATTTTGGGTGTCCGATAGCTCCAAAAAGAACAGCATCGGCAGCCATACAAATTTCGTGAGTTTCGTCTGGGTAAGGAACACCAACGGCATCAATAGCACAAGCACCTGTAAGAGCAGGTGTCCAAGTGATTTCGTGATTGAATTTTTTGGCAATGGCATCCGAAACTTTAACAGCTTCGTTAATTACTTCTGGTCCGATTCCGTCTCCGGCTAAAAGGGCAATGTTGAATTTCATTGTTGTTAATTTTTAATTATATTTTTAATATATTTTTTTTTCAATTGTAATTTTC
>NZ_DASTTN010000444.1:0-9711 GCF_035760125.1 Flavobacterium sp. | reverse complement strand
CAATAATTTTTTTAAAAAGTCCTTCTTCATAATTTTTTAAATTGAATTCATCAAGATCATAAAAGATAATTTCTTTTGGATTTTGAGTTGTATTTTCTTCAAGATCATCTGCCATTTCGAGCAAATCGTTTTCTGATATTGTTTCTATTTTTATTTGATCATTTTGCTTATAAAAAACACCGTCTTTAAAATTGGAACTTGCAATGGTAAACCAATTCTTTTTTGTAAGAACAAAACTACGGTTATTTTTTAAATTATTGATGTCAATTTTGTTTCTTAAACCAATTATTTTCCCATCCCTTATATGAATGCCCCAGGAATAAATAGGCAGTGCAATATCTATAGGTAAAGGATAGTTTTTTAGACTTGATAAATAACGATTTGCAATGTCTAAATCGTATATCGAATTTAAGGAATCGGTTGCTATTTTACCCATATTGTAGTACATCAATACGCCTCGATCTACATTTGGGATTTTTGTTTTCTTGAAATATTTTATTTGATGGAGTCGAATGGTTGCCGATAGTTTTTTATTGGAAACCTTTTTAAAAGCTTCTATAAATCGCAAGTAATTGTCTTTGCTATCCAGCGTCCAGTCACAATCGATTTGGATTTCCTGAATGGCAATATTATTTTTTGAGTTGATTTGTTGAATGAAACTATTTGTTTTTTGAGCCAAATCCAGCACATTTAACTTCTTATCCAACATCACCTTGTTTTTGATGTAAACCACAGGAATAATCTCAAAACCGGAAGTTACATCTTCGAAACGGATTGGAGTTCTTGGAAACGGTTTTTGAGTTTGCGGACTTAAGTCAATATCAAAATACCGAATATAAAGTCTCTTAACTTCGTTTGCAGTCAAGGTATTTTTTTCTTTTGGCGAAAGCCTAAAAACAGTTTTCCAGTAATAAAAAGATATTTTAGGTTGTTCCTGTTGTTGGCAGGAAATAAAGAGACAGAGAATGACACCAAAAAGAATTATTTTTTTCAAAGAGAAGTTGTTTTTTATGGATTACTCTTTTCTGTTTTTGGCACGATTGTATGTCCAATAGGCTAATAAAACCAATATAATAAATGGTAAGTAGGAGCCGATAAGAACACCTATTTGATAGCCTTCATTGGGAGCGTTTTTAATTTTTTCGTCAATATTTACCTTTTGAAGGAGTAAAATGAAAGCTGTCATTGTTATTTAATTAATGCGTTTCTTGTAAAATCGGATAGAACTAGTTTGCCAGAAATGGAAGCTCTTTCTTTTAATAGTTTGTCCCAATGCGCTGTTCCTTCCCAAAATACTTTTTTCATTTCGTAAAGAGCTTCTGGATTGTAATGGGACAGTTTTTTGGAGAAAGCGGTTACTTCTTTGTCTAGTTCTTCCTGAGTTTCCAGTACCTTGGCATATAATCCTTTTTGATGAGCCCAAGAAGCTGTTTTCCATTCGTGTGCAGCTAAAGTCATTTCGGCCATTGCTGTTTTTCCAATTTTTCGGGTTACGGCAGGTTCAATAACAAAAGGACCGATTCCGATTGCCAATTCCGACAATTTGATGGCACTTTCTTGGGTTGCAATTGCATAATCACAGGCTGCAATAATACCAACACCACCGCCTACAGCTTTGCCTTGAATGCGCCCTATGATTATTTTTTTACAAGAGCGTATGGCATTGATCAAATTGGCAAATCCAGAAAAAAAGCGGGTACCTTCATCAAGAGTGCTTACTGCTAGTAATTCATCAAAGGAAGCACCTGCACAAAAAGCCCCAACACCCTCGCTTTTTAAAACAATTACTGAAATTTCGAGATTATCACTCAAAAAAGTAAGTTCATTGGTCAATCGATCCAACAATACTCTTGGAAAAGAGTTGCTGGCGGGATGACCAAATTGCACCATAGCGATTTTGTTTTCTATGGTTGTTAAGAGAGTTCCGTTTTTATCAGATGTAAGCATAAGGTGTATTTTGATGTAAAGTTAAAAAAGTAACTGAAGCAAAATGCTATTTTTTTTGGATTTGAAGAATAGTCTTTTTGAAATTTGCATATTCCTATAATTATATGTTATATTTGCGCCATCTAACTGGGGGATTAGCTCATTTGGCTAGAGCGCTTGCCTGGCAGGCAAGAGGTGACCGGTTCGAATCCGGTATTCTCCACCACTAATTATCAAGCACTTATGTTGAAAAACGTAAGTGCTTTTTTTATGCTTGTTGCACACAATTTGCACACAACTTTTGAAAAGATATAATAAAAGCCACTTAGTAATCTCCAAATTTTATATTCATCCAAAAATAGTGGTATTTGCAAAACAGCCTTAAATTCTACAAGTTAACTGAGTTTTATTTTTTGATATTTTATTGATTTTTAAAAAGATCATTTACCTCTATATTAAGGGCATTAACAATTTTTAGCATTGTACCTACTTTCATTTCTTGTTTCCCTTTAATGTATTTTCTTAGATTTTCAACATCCATATCAGCATCGTGTGCAACTTCTCTAGTTTTTAACCTTTTTTCTTTGATAATTTCCTCAATACGCTTCCCTAAAAGGATAATTTCTTGACTCATTTCTGATTTTCGAACTCTTTTTTCCATAATTGGAAAATTACTTGCGTCTGATTAAATAAATAGGATTGCATTGATCAGGTTGTATTCAACTGTTTTTTTATATATTTGAAAAATATACAGATGATTCTAAATTAAAAAATAATGATACTATTTAGTAACACCTGAAAAGAAAAAGGAGTTTTTAATTATTTAAATATTACAATTATGGGATTTTTTAATTCGTTAAAAGGTCAACTTGGTAGAGATACTGGTAGAGCTATTTCAAATAAGATTTATGGCGACAGACATGCAACTAAATATCAAAGAGTTGGTTCTTCTAATGGTGGAAGAGCAAATTCAAATGATGTAAAAGCAATTTTAAGAGAAGAAAAAAAACACGAGCTTAAAATTCTTGAAAAAAATCAAGAATATGCTGAAATTGAACACAATCGGGAACAATTAAAAGAAACTAACTTACAATATGAAAAAGATATTGCTAACATAATTTCCATAAAAATCCCGCAAGAAAAAGAAGATTTAATTGATTCTTTACACGAGCTTTCGATTATTATTTCTGCGAATCCGTGGAAGAGTGTTATGCAAGACGAGAATAAAATAGCAAATAGATATGTGGATGCAGTATATTCAAAATATATACAACACCTACATACTTTAAAAATAAAATATCCATTAGAATCTGAAATAATTCACTTTGAATTTCTATTAAAAAAAATTGATAAAGATGCTTTTCGAGGAAAGTATTCACAGGTTTTTTTAGCAATTTGTTTTTTTATTGTCCTAGGAATTGGGAGTTATTTAGCTCACATTTATAAAGTATAATGACAGCCAGTAAAGTCCCTGACTTAGTTCCTCTCACCCCAATATTACTTGACTAAAATAAAATCAACAATTCCATTATAAATCAACAAAAATGAAAAAAATTATCTACACAATTGGATTGTGTTTAGTGTTAACAATACAAACAAACGCACAAAAAACAGCACCACAAACTGAAAAAACTGTTGATGAGCTTTTAATTGCTATAGATTCTAAAAAGTCGGCAAATGAAAACGATATAGAATATTTGGAAAGAGTGACCGAAAATTTAAGATCGAAGTATTATAAATTAAATGACGATGAACACAAAAAAGTAAGCCATTTTATCGATATTACAACGTCACAGGCTTTTAATAAAATTTTTATAAAACTTACCGATGAAAGTGATATTAAATTTATTGAAAGGGTAAGTAAATCTGATAGCCGTATTTTTTCGTATAACGATATACAAAAAATTAAAGATTCAGTTATTGTTTTTGGTAATAAATATTTCAATGCAAATTACGGTAAAGTTGATGGAGAAAATTATACAAAATACCAAGACAGATTAATAAAAAGACAAAGAGAATTTGGTAACACTTACGGTTACAACAAGATTTATTATTTGTTTGAAGAAAAAATTTCCGAAATAGGTAAATTGGTTAATATAGAAACAGCCGAATTCTATCAAAGACAAAAAGATTCCATAACAACAGCTAAAGAAAACAACTTTAACTTAACTCACCCAAATTATGAAAACAATTGCACCAAACTTAAAGCTAAATACATTGCAATAGTTAATGAAGGTGCTAAAGTCGGCAATGCGTTAGCTTCAATAGAAAGTAAATCATCTAATATAAGCCACGATGCTTTTGGTCAAGCATTTTTTAACAAAACCAAAGTAAAAGGTAATGATAAAATAATGTATAATTCCTTGGTCACAAAATTAAAGAACTTGGAAGCGTCTTGGATGAAGTTACAAAATATAGAAGATAACGATACATCACTAAATAAGTGGATGTATATTGATGCTATGGTTGAGTCTGATTTAGTAGATGTTAGAACCATAATGAAATCAAATGCACAAAACACACAATTAATTAGATAATGAGTTGCAGTTGTGATTTGTTTTCAAAATTGAATAATTGCTCTTAATTACCTGATGATTGCGTTTTTGTTTTGTCTGTTTTCAAAACCTTGCAAACACACGCTTTAATTTCTGGATATGTAAAAAAAAACCATCCAAGATTTTGGGTGGTTTTTTTATTTTTTTTAGAAATGGAATAATTATATTAGCGAAAATATAAAAGCGTAAACAAATCTTTGTTGCCCTACTAGACCAACAAGTTAAATGGTACAAAGTGTTAATTTTAAATACTTTGTGCTTTTTTTACTGTATCAATCCCGATAAATTCCTGATTTTTTTGGGTTTAAGTGCGAATAATCAACGAATTGACTTCAACAAGGGTATTTTGCTGTCGAGTTTTGTAACGATCGCAGCGTATTGCTGAAATATTAATCAGTCGCTACAAGCAATTTATCGAAAAACAATTCGGTAAGCTACATCACCACCAAATTATTGGCTTCGGAAATTGAAAATCATTATGGTAATAAACTTCGTTCGAGAATGAGAAGAATGTTCAATATCATCACTTTACAAACAGTTCGGAAGACAAGCGATGAATTGAACTCAGTAACGATTACAAATTATTTAAAGCAATGGCGAATCATAAAATAGATTAATTACAACTCTTTTATTTCGAAAAAATGAATTAAAGTATTGCTATTCAGCTAGTACTATTGCTTTCCAATTAGTCTAAACTTGTTCGTAAATTGAATAGGTTTATTTATTAAAAAAAATTAAATTTACAAGTTGTGGTTCATACAAAAAACTCTTGAATAAAAATAAATGAATAAATTATCAGTTATAGATTTCTTTTGTGGCGCTGGAGGTTTTTCCGAAGGTTTTAGACAAATGGGGTTTGAAATCAAACATGGTTATGATCATTGGATGCCAGCTATTGATACATTTAATCATAATTTTAATTTAGAATGTCAAGTAAAAAACATTTTAGATTTCAAAAAATCAATTGAAGAAATTGAAAATCTTCCCGACACTGATATAATAATTGGTAGCCCACCTTGTGTAAGCTTTTCAAGTTCAAATAAATCAGGCAATGCAGACAAATCACTCGGGGTTGAATTAACAGAAACATTTTTAAGAATAGTAGCTGTAAAGAAACATCAACCAAATTCCATATTGAAAGCCTGGTTTATGGAAAATGTAGTTAATTCAAAGAGATACTTACAAACCCAATATACTTTTAAAGATTTGGGATTAACTGAATGGGCAAATAAATTCCGAATTAGTCCATTAAAAATTGCCATTGATTTATTTGAAAACACTTCAGTAATCAATTCAGCCGATTACGGCTCAATTCAGTCAAGAAAAAGGGTTATCTCAGGTGAAATTATTAAAAAGAATAAATTAATTATACCCTTACCAACTCATCAAAAAAAGAAAACTGAACTCAGTTTGCCACTTTATAATTCTATCAGCCTAATAAAAAGAAATTTTCCTTCTCCTTTTGAAAAAAAGAGTAGTGTTAAAATTAAAGACATTCAATATTCAATAGAACTAGAACAAAACAAAATTACGGATCATTTCTACGATACAGGTGTATATGAAGCAGCATGGCGGTTTTCAAAACATTGGAAAACAAATCACCCCTTTATGGGAAAAATGTCATTCCCAGAAAACGAAAATAACCCAAGCAGAACTATTACCGCTACTAAAATTGCAAATTCTAGAGAATCAATAATTTATAAATCTGAAATTAATAGAAAAGGTGACGGTGAATATAGACTGCCTACAGTTCGTGAAGCAGCTATAATTATGGGGTTTCCAATAACTTATCAATTTATTGGATCTGAGAATGCAAAATGGCGATTGGTTGGAAATGCAGTTTGTACTTCTGTAAGTAGAGCATTTGCAAAAACTGTTATTAGTTCTTTAAATATTAAACCCGAAAAAGATTTAATTGTCAATAATTTTCCAAATTTGAATGGGGTATTAAACCTTAATAACTATAACAAAAAAAATTTTGACAATCCGCCTATAAAAAACAAAGATGCTAGATGTAGATGGCAACCAATTAAGGAAGGGAATCTTACAGTTACACTTTCTAATTATAATATTGAAAAAAATAATAAAACGGATGGAAAGTGGAGAACATCAATACAATATGGAACAGGAAAAGGATTTCCCATACAACACATTGAAGATGGATATTTTAAGAAACTTGAATCAATAATTTCAAAATTTAAAGGTGGAAATGATTTTTTAGATGTAATTAACAATGGATTTTCCAAAAAAATTGGAGATGCTCAAAAACTTCAAAAAATGTTTGAAAACCAAAAATCTGAAGGTAATTTTTTGGAACCCACTCGACTTGTTGATGAAGTAGGAAATATTATTCGAAAAGTTATAATTGATAATCCTGATTTTGTTCAAATTAATACTACTGTATTTCTTAAAAAGTGTGTACCTACCAAACAACTTTTTGCTTTATATGCTATTAATAAAATTGCAACAATCGCTAATTCAAACTAGAAAAAGATGCCAATTCACTTCATTGATAATTATGCAAAGCAAAATTTAGAAGCTGTTATTATTAATCAAGATGGAAATACTCTATTTGGCGAACTATGGTTATATAAACAGTTTCTATCCTTTAATGAAAATAAATTCGTTATGGATGAAATTTGGTATTTTAAACATAATTATAATTTATCAACTCATCCATCTAGCAAGAGAAAAGTAGAAGGTCAAGTTGATTTTCTTCTTCTTACTAAACAGGGTTTATTAATAATTGAAGTAAAAGGTGGCGGACTAAGAGTTGATGAAAATGATTGTTATTTCTCTTCGGGTGAAGGGCAAGAATACGAAACTCAGAATCCCTTTACTCAAGCTAAGGAATATGTTCATACTTTTAAAAAACTAATTGATTCTTCTGTTTTTGTTTACAGAGCAGTGGTTCTTCCACATGAAGCAGGTTTCATTTTAAGAAGTCCTCAGCTAATTGGTTATAAAGATATATTCTTTTCAAAAGCAGATATTACTGGTCTGGATGAAAGGGCTATTCAAAATAAATTTTTCAAATTTATTAGCGAATTAGGAAAAAAAGCAAGAATTAGAACTATAAAGGAACTTTATCCTGATTTAACTGCAGATGTTATTTCTAAAAAGGCATATAATCAATACCCTGAATTAGGTTCAAAA
This sequence comes from Flavobacterium sp., assembly GCF_035760125.1. Taxonomy (GTDB): domain Bacteria; phylum Bacteroidota; class Bacteroidia; order Flavobacteriales; family Flavobacteriaceae; genus Flavobacterium. Next base: position 2,074 of record NZ_DASTTN010000444.1, on the reverse strand, counting down.
GAGTTAAAACGTCTAAAGGCTGAATTATTTCCAACACAAACTACTTATGGTTATAATCCTGATAGGATAAATGCAGAATTAATTTTAAAAGAAAACTATGAGGTTCTAAAAGGGTTAAGTCGCAACAAAAATATTATTGTACAAGGAGCTCCGGGCACTGGAAAAACTGCATTAGCAATAAAATTTTTGGCAGAAAATTTATTAAAACAACAAAAAGGGATTGTATACTGTGCAAATAAATTAATTAGGTCTAAATTAGAACATATCATTCTTAATGATTATCAATTAGATCCAAACAACATAAAATTTAGAATATTTTCGGATGTAGTGACTCAAGATAGTGTAGCTATAGATGTTGATTTTTTAATATTTGATGAGGCACAAGAGTACTTTGATAAAGGTTTATATGATTTCATAGAGAAATTAAATTCAAAACTTGACAAACCTAAGATTTTGGTGTTATATGATCCTGACCAGGCTATTGTATCTAGCTTGAAGGAATTAGATTGGTATACGGATTTCTTTGTAGAAATTGGGTATACACATTTCTATTTTGATAAGAATTATCGCTGCGCCCAAAATATAGAAATAGGAGAAATATCAAATTGCCTGTTGTATAATGAATATGGCAAAATAAAAAGCAAGTATAAAAGCAGTTTAATTTATGTAGAAGATTTAAAGCAAAAGTTAGAATTATTTAGCTTTATTTTAAGTGAAGTACAATTTACAAGTTCAGAAAAAATTATTCTAGTACATAGCAATTTGATTGAAGATTTTACAAGAATAGTTAGTGATTACTTTAATAGAGAAATTGAAGAATTAACTGAAGCCAACATTAATATTTCTTCAAATAAAGTTAGATATACCACTCCTATTAAATATAGAGGCTTAGAAAACGAATCGGTTTATTTAATTGCTAAAGAATTAAATGATAGTGCCAAAGTTCAGAATTATATAGGAGCAACAAGAGCAATGAATTCACTTAGAATTATTTTATGGAAGTAATATTTAATAAAATACACGATGTGGTTCTTGAGGCCTTAGAAATTCAGGATAAAAGACCTTATATTTTAGAAGTAATTGGTAAGTGGTATTACAATTTTTTGACATCAAATCAAGAACAATTATCTCTTTACATACCTTGCTATGATGAAGAGTCATTAAAAATAATTTACGATTATGTGCGTCTATTTTCCCTTACCAATAGACTATTAAAAAAGAATGCGGTTACTAATTTTGATGGGACTTGTCTCTTGAATATTTTTGATTATAATAAAAAAAGAAATAACTTTTATTCTGGAAGATCAACAATTGAGTTTGTAAAAAAGGAAGGCAATTCCTTAGTATGGTCAGATAATATAGTAGTTGGAACAAATAGATTTTTGCCAATATTTAAAAAAGAACAAATTGAAAATTCTCATTGGGGGGATACATATAATACTTTTAAGTTATTTAAAGCTATAAGTAATCAAGGATTGATAAATCATTCGATTTTAATTGATTTTAATTTGGATTTATGTCTTTCTATAAATACTGGAGAAAAAATAAAACCTGATGAATATATTCTCTTCAAAACATTAAAATATGATTCTGATATGTCTGAAGAAGATGTTATTGAATATGAAGAAGAGTCATACGATCAAGATATTGTAAATCTCATTACAATAAAGTATCCATATCATAAAAACATCCATGGTTACCTTTTAGATATAGGAAATAAGAAGTTTGATTTAAATATTAATTCTCGGTTTTGTTACAATACATTACAAGAAAATGATATTATTTTATTACCTGAAGAGATAAAACCTAACAATGATATCACGCCTGTTTTATTTCCTAATTTCAAAATATTTAACACCAATCATAGTTTAGAAATCTTCAAATCATTAAATAAATTTAAAGATCAATGGAATGAATACGAGTTTAATAAATTTACTAATCCATTTCCAAAATATTGGTTTTTATTTATCAATCAATCACTTCCAAAAGAGGATTGGTTTGAAATGTTTATAATAGATTATCCTTTAGTAGCGGAAAAACCGATAATTAATGAAATTAAAAAAATAATATATTT
>NZ_DASTTN010000443.1:0-5369 GCF_035760125.1 Flavobacterium sp. | reverse complement strand
TAATGAAATTTTTAACCGTGACTACTTTATAGTTTTTAAAAAAATATAAAAATCCAATCGCCGGAATGGTCAATAGAGACATAAAGTGTACCCCAAAAGATAATCCTACTACCAGAGAAATTAAGAGTAGCCATCTGTTTCCTCTTGGAGTGTTCATCTCCTGTTCCCAGCGTAATCCCAACCACAATAGCAAAGAAATTAGCAAAGTGGCCATGGCGTATACTTCAGCTTCGACAGCATTGTACCAAAAACTATCCGAAAAGGTATAAGCTAAAGCGCCAACTAAAGAACTTCCAAGGATGACAATTGAATTGTTTTTGTTGATTTCAGAATATTGTCCAATTATTTTTTTTAAGATCATTGTTGATGACCAAAACATAAATAATATAGTGAAGGCACTAGAAAATACAGAGGTCATATTCACCATTAAAGCAATGTGCTCTTTATCTATGGCAAACATTGCAAAAAAAGCACCAATCATTTGGAATAGTGGAGCTCCAGGTGGGTGGCCAACCTCAAGTTTGGCGGCTGTAGCTATATATTCGCCACAATCCCAAAAACTCATTGTGGGTTCAACAGTAAGTGTATAAGTTATTAAAGCGATTGAAAAGGCAAGCCAACCTGTAATTGTATTCCATTTGTTGAAATTGAATGATGTCATATACTAGTCTTCTGTTTTTTTTATGTGTTTTAAAAAGTGTTACAAAGAAAATGTTTTTTTTTTTAAAGTTAAGTCGCATTATTATAATTTTATAGAAAATAATCGTTTTGGTAAAAGCTTTGTCTTTCAGTATTTTAATCAGATTTTGTTTTTTAAATTGAAATTTGTTTCAATTTTTTTGAAGAAAAAGGCAAAAAAAGTTTGCACAGCTTGGAATTTGTTTTAAATTTGCACTCGCTTAGCAGAAATGTTAGCAAGAAAGCTGGTCTATGGTGTAATGGTAACACAACTGTTTTTGGTGCAGTCTTTCTAGGTTCGAGTCCTAGTAGACCAACGGAAGCCCTTCAATTTGAAGGGCTTTTTTTATGGTATTAATCGAAGTGTTACATTTAAAAAGAAAGCCTCTCAAAATTTTGAGAGGCTTTCTTTTTGTTGTGAATTTATATTCTAAATGTTAATACGGGTTTTGTGGCGTGGTTTACCAAATCCTCAGAAATGCTTCCGGTGAAGAAATGGTTAAGGCCGGTTCTTCCATGAGTGCAAAATGCGATTAAGTCGGCATCTTTTTCGTTGGAATAGTTGATAATCCCTTTTTCTATATTGCTTTCGTTATATGTTTCAAATGAGTATTCTGGCATGTCGAAATCAGCAACAAAATCGGTTACTATTTTACGTGCGGCCGAAGTGCTTTTGAAGGTATTCGGCGTGCAAATCATTACCAAGTTTAATTTTGATCCAAATAATTTAGTGAAATCAATCATTTTTTGAAATGGTTTTTTAATTTCTTTTGAAAAATCGGAAGCGAAAATGATGTTTTGGACTTTGAAATTATTTATTTTGTTTTTAATAACTAAAACAGGGGTTCCGGATTGTCTTACTACTTTTTCGGTGTTTGATCCAATGAAAATTTCATCAATTCCTGAGGCACCATGAGAACCCATGACAATTAGATCTATGTCGTTTTGTTTGATGTAGTTGTTTATTCCGTGGTATGCACCATCAAGTCGTATTACTTCTGTTACTTTGATTCCTTGTATGTAAGGGCGGTTTTTAATATTTTTTAATGTTTCTTCTGCTTTGCGTTTAAAAAGCATTACCTCTGGGATACTTGTTGCTCCAGTTAAGGCGTCATTCATTTGGCCTGGTAATTCAAGCATGTGAATTAAAATGATTTCACAGTCATTTTTTTTTGCAATTTCTGCGCCAACTTCTATTGCTTCATCAGCATATTTAGAAAAGTCAGTCGGAATTAAAATTCTTTTCATGGTGTTTGGGGTTTAATTTATCAGTAAAACTGTGCTAATTTAATAGATTAAAGATATAAATTTTTTTAATAGTAATCAATTTTTTTGATTTATAAAAAAACACTATATTTGCACCGTTATTTATTAAAACTTAAATAATGAGGGGACTAATGTCCCCTCTTTTTATAAAGATATGACATTTAAAGAAAAAGTAAAGCAAGTATTAGAAGAGGCTCTTCTTGAAAAACCATCTATTTTTTTAATTGACTTGACCATAACGGACAGTTTTAAAATTATTATTGGTATTGATGGGGACAATGGCGTGGTTTTGCAGGATTGTATTGATATAAGTCGCGCTGTTGAAAATAATTTAGATAGAGAAGAACAAGATTACTCTTTGGAAGTAGCTTCAGTTGGAGTTGGTTCACCTTTAAAATTAGTTAGACAGTATAAAAAAAATATCGGTAGAACATTAATTGTTAAAACGAATACCGAAAATATTGAAGCAGAATTAGTTGAAGCTAATGATCTTTTTATAATTTTGTCTTGGAAAGCTAGAGAACCCAAAAAAATTGGTAAAGGAAAAGAGACGGTTCAAAAAGAACAACAAATTCCTTACTCAGATATTAAAGAAGCAATTGTTACAGTAACATTTTAATTAAAGAATTCGCATGGAAAATTTAGCATTAATCGATTCATTTTCAGAGTTTAAAGATGATAAACTTATTGATCGTGTAACGCTTATGGCAATTTTGGAAGATGTATTTAGAAATGCATTGAAAAAAAAATACGGTTCAGATGATAATTTCGATATCATTATAAATCCTGATAAAGGAGATATGGAGATTTGGAGAAGAAGAGTAATCGTTGCTGACGAGGATTTGGATTTTGAAAATGAAGAAATTACATTAACCGAAGCTAGAAAAATTGAAGCTGATTTTGAAATTGGTGAAGAGGTTTCTGAAGAAGTTAAGCTGATAGATTTGGGTAGAAGAGCGATATTAGCTTTAAGACAAAATTTAATTTCGAAAATACACGAACACGATAATACCAATCTTTACAAACAATTTAAAGATATTATTGGTGATATATATACAGCGGAGGTGCATCATGTACGTCCAAGAGTTGTAATTTTGGTGGATGATGACGGAAACGAAATCATTTTACCAAAAGAAAAACAAATCCCTTCAGATTTCTTCCGTAAAGGAGATAATGTGAGAGGTATAATTGAAAGCGTTGAACTAAAAGGAAATAAGCCTCAAATTATTATGTCTAGAACTTCAGATAAGTTCTTGGAGAAATTATTTGAACAAGAAATTCCAGAAGTTTTTGACGGTTTGATTATGGTTAAAAATGTTGTGAGAATTCCTGGTGAAAAAGCAAAAGTAGCTGTTGATTCTTATGATGATCGTATTGATCCGGTTGGAGCCTGTGTGGGTATGAAAGGATCTCGTATTCATGGAATTGTTCGTGAATTAGGAAATGAAAATATTGACGTAATTAATTATACTAGTAATGTTCAATTGTATATTACTAGAGCATTAAGTCCTGCTAAAGTTTCTTCAATCAAAATTAATGAAGAGACAAAGAGAGCTGAAGTGTTTTTGAAATTGGAAGAAGTTTCTAAAGCAATCGGTAGAGGAGGTCATAATATTCGTTTAGCTGGTTTGTTGACTGGTTATGAATTGGATGTAATACGTGAAGGTGATGTAGCTGGTGCAATTGCAGATGATGACGATGTTGAATTGACTGAGTTCTCAGATGAGATAGAAGAGTGGGTAATTGAAGAATTTGCAAAAATTGGTTTGGATACTGCGAAAAGTATTTTGAAACATGATGTAGAAGATTTAGTTAGAAGAACCGACCTAGAAGAGGAAACGATTTTAGATGTAATGAGAATATTAAATGAAGAGTTTGATAGTTAACATGCTATTAATTCCTCATATAAAATAAATTTCTATTTTTATTATAAAATATAAGTAGAACAACGAATAAGGTAAAAATAAAAAGGTTTTATGTCTGAAGAGAGAATTATTAGAATAAACAAGGTTTTAAGGGAATTAAATATTTCGTTAGAAAGGGCTGTGGATTATCTAAAAGATAAGGGTATTGCTATTGAATCAAACCCAAACACAAAAATTTCTGAGCAGGAATTTAATATCCTACAAAGTCAGTTTGCAGGCGACAAGGGGAATAAAGAGGCTTCTAAGGAAGTAGGTGAGGAGAAAAGAAAAGAAAAAGAAGCTTTGCGTATTGAGCGTGAAAAAGAAGTTGAAGACAAACGCAAATTAGAAGAAGACCGTTTGAAACAACAAGAAGTTATTAAAGCTAGAGCTGTTTTGTCGGGACCAATACAAGTTGGTAAAATTGATCTTAATCCTAAAAAGCCTACTACTGCTCCAGATCCTGTTGTTGCTGAAAAAGTAATTGCTCCTAAAGAGGTAGTTCCAGAAGAAAAGCCTGTTGTAAAAGAAGAAGTTAAAAAAGAAACTGTTGAGAATGTTATAAAAGCAGAGGCTCCAGTAGAAAAAGTTAAAACAGAGATTCCAACTTCTGAGGTAAAAGATAAGCCAAAGTTTAAGGAAGTTAAGAATGTTGAGAAACCAGAATCAGCAACAGAGAAAAAAGCTGAAGCTACTTCAGGGGAAGCTCCGGTTGAAGAATCAATTACAACTCAATATCAAAAACTTTCTGGTGCGACTTTAACGGGTCAAGTTATTGATTTGTCTCAATTCAATAAGCCAAAAAAGAAAAAAGAAGATCCAAAAATTACGCCTAATAAGCCTGGTGCTCCTGGAGCGGCTGGTGCTAATAATGCGAACAAAAATAAACGCAAAAGAATTGCTCCAAAGCCAGGTGCGCCTAGACCGCCTGCTACTCCTGGAGTTCCTGGAGCGCCAAATCCAAACAAAATCACTCCAAACACAGGAGGTGGTGGTTTTAATGCAAATAGAAGTGCAAGACCTGGATTTGTTAAAGGAAATAGACCTGCAATTGTTGCAAAAGTTGAGCCTACTGAGGAAGAGGTTAAAAACCAAATCCGTGAAACTTTGGAGAAACTTCAAGGTAAAGGTGGTAAATCGAAAGCAGCAAAATACAGAAGAGATAAAAGAGATACACACCGTCAGAAATCTGATGATGAGCAAAGAGCTTTAGACGAAGGAAGTAAAACAATTAAAGTTACTGAGTTTGTTACTGTAGGTGAAATTGCAATTATGATGGATGTGCCAATTACTAAAGTGATTGGAACGTGTATGTCACTTGGAATTATGGTTACCATGAACCAACGTTTGGATGCAGAGACATTAACAATTGTTGCTGACGAATTTGGTTATGATGTTGAGTTTATTACTGTAGATATCGAGGAAGCAATTCAAGTTGTTGAGGATAAAGAAGAGGATTTAGTATTTAGAGCTCCTATTGTAACTGTAATGGGTCACGTCGATCACGGTAAAACATCTTTG
>NZ_DASTTN010000442.1:0-2920 GCF_035760125.1 Flavobacterium sp. | reverse complement strand
GATGACGCCATAATAGCCTCAGATTTTGTCGAATGCGATAAGATTCTTGGTTATCATTACGATACATTTGGATACATCGAAATCAACCATGAGGAAGCCATCAAAAAATTCTTTGACAAAGGAAAAGACTTGATGTTGCTTGAAATTGGCAGTTTTATTGAATTATAATTAGGAGCTATTTCCTGCTATCCGTTTCAATCTTTTCTATTCTCTTAAAAAAGAGAATAGAAAAGGATTTCCACTGCTATCAGGGCTAGGGCATTCCATTATTTAATACCTTTTATTTTAAAAGATCAATATTTTCATAATGAAGAAAAAATATTTTCTATTATTTATAGTGCTTCAATTCACAATTAATGCTTTCTCACAACAAGACGGCTATTGGGATAAAGATAGATCCACTACCAAGGAAATAAGTGTTTCAGCAAGAGGCCGAATAATCATTAAAACCGAAGATTTACCGCTCGGAACCACCGAAATCGTATATAGAATAACTCTTTTGGACGAAAATCAGCAACTGGCTAGCAGTCTGGTTTCTGTCCTAAAATCAATTCCTGATCCAACTGGAATTAGCCAAGGATCTGCTGGGGCCGTTTTTGTTTTGTCTAAAATATCTGGTGACGATAAATGTACGTATGCCATTTTTTCTACTGATAAATTTGCCTCAGAATACAAAGATTCAGGAAAAACACTCGAATCCTGTTTGGTTCAAGACGAACCCGTAAGTAAAGATGCCAAACGTCTTTCTGTTGATAAATCAAGCTGTTTGGACGGGAATTCAGCCGCTTTATGGTTTGGTTTTGAAAGTAAAAACTGGATTATGAAGCAAAAAATAGTTTTGGAAGTTGTGCCTTGGGTGGATAAAAAATTAAGCCGAGGATGGAGCGTGGATAACAGAAAGACTATTATTGACCAATGTAAAACTTCTAATTTGGCTCAAAAAATGACCAATTCGGATAATTTTTGCGTTTGTGTATTGGATAAAATTCAAGACAAGTACAAATTTCAGGAGTTTCAAAAATTATTGTCGATTGAACGTTCTAAAGTTTTCAAAGACGCCGGCAATACCTGTTTTGGTGAAACAAGCACTTCTACCGCTGTTTATTCCGATTTGCGTAAAGAAGCATCACTTTTGATAAAAAAGGGCAAATATGGTGATGCAATTGAGAAATTAGGGGTAATTATAAATGACGGTAAGGCTACAGTTCTGGATTATAACGTAATTGGGAGCAGTTATCTTTTGACCAAACAATATGGAAAAGCTTTAAGATACTTGAAAGACGGTGAAAAACTCGATAATACGGAGTTGTTGGTTCAATTAAATTTGGCTCATGCATATTTGCTGAATGATAATTACAAAGAAGCCAAAAAAATCTACAAGAAATATCAAAATCAAAACGTTACCGACAGTTTGAGTTGGGTTCAAAAAACCGAACAGGATTTCAAAGCTTTCCAAAAAGCTGGAATCCAGAACGAAGATTTTGATAAAGTTTTGAAATTGATGAAAGAATAGTAAAAAGTCCAATAATCTATAAATCTAAAACATGTTCGCCTCATACCACAAATACATTCTAAATTTCAAACGTCCATCTGGAACATCGCGTGGTGTGATGAACGAAAAAGAAACTTGGTTTATCATTCTGGAACAAGACGGTAAAAAAGGAATAGGAGAGTGCGGTATTTTGAGAGGATTGAGTATTGACGATCGTCCCGATTATGAAGAAAAACTGCAATGGACTTGTGCTAATATCCATCTTGGGAAAGATCAGCTTTGGGATGCTTTACTAGAGTTTCCTTCGATACAGTTTGGAGTTGAAATGGCGTTCTTGTCTTTGGCGAGTGAAACTCCTTTTTTACTCTTTCTCTCCGACTTTACAAATGGCACAAAATCTATTGCAATTAATGGGTTGGTTTGGATGGGAGAAGAGGCTTTTATGAAGCAACAAATTGAGGAGAAATTAGCAGATGGATTTCGATGCATAAAACTCAAAATTGGAGCCATAGATATTGATAAAGAACTGCAATTATTGAGCTTTATTAGGCAACATTTTACACCAGAACAAGTTGAAATAAGAGTCGATGCTAATGGTGCTTTTGGTTTAAATGAAGCTTTAGATAAATTAAATCAATTGTCTGAATTTAAGTTACATAGTATTGAGCAACCGATACAAAAAAACAACACTGACAGTATGTCAGAGCTGTGTAAAATGACTCCATTTCCAATTGCATTGGACGAAGAACTGATAGGAGTGTTTACAGCTGCTAAAAAAGAAGAATTGTTACTCAAAATCAAGCCACAATACATTATTTTGAAGCCTAGTTTTGTGGGTGGATTTCGGGGTACTCAAGAATGGATTTCCTTGGCTGAAAAACATAATATTGGATGGTGGATAACATCTGCTTTAGAAAGTAATATTGGACTTAATGCCATCGCTCAATGGACATTTGTACTCAACAATCCGATACCGCAAGGATTAGGAACGGGAGCATTATATACCAATAATTTTGATTGCCCTTTGTTAGTTTCTCAAGGACAATTATGGTACGGTAGTGAGTTGGATTGGAATTTGGATATTGATGCTTTTTAGGTTTTATAGCAAAGAAAATAAAACGTATTAAATACAAAAGGCACAAAACAGATATTGTTTTGTGCCTTTTGCATTTAATATAATTAGGATTCTAATATTAGTAAGGTAGTACTCTTTTGTTTTTTACTTCTTCCAAAAGTTCGGCTACAGCTAGGTAAAAAGCGCTACTTCCGCAAATAACGCCAATTGCTCCCGCAACTGGTGCCAATGCTTCGATTCCTGTAATTTTTTCAATAGCCAAAACGAAAAATAAAATGGTTAACGATAAAAAAACAAATTGTTGTACTTTACTGCCACCCCAAGTTCCCCACCACATAAAAGCAGTAAAAATC
>NZ_DASTTN010000441.1:0-15134 GCF_035760125.1 Flavobacterium sp. | reverse complement strand
GCCTTAAAACATCTGGTGGCCTTATTTTTTTTGGAGGTAGTAACGGTATCACAGTATTTAATCCAAATAATATATCAAAGAATTCAATTCCGCCGAAAGTCTATATTACCGATTTTAAAATTGGGGATATTTCAATATATTATGCCATTGATTCTATTCAAAAAATTAAAAAGACAATACCCAAAGATTTTATTTTAAAGCACAATCAAAACAGTATTTCCATCAATTACACAGGAATACATTATGCCAATCCAACCAGAAATAAATTTACCTATAAACTGGAGAATTATGATAGCGATTGGCGTGAAGTAGGAAATGTTCGCACTGCGTATTATTATGATTTGCCTCCAGGGGATTATACTTTTAGGGTCAAAGGAGCCAATAGCAATGGTGTTTGGAATAAAATAGGGGCTTCGGTTGCGTTTAGTATTACTCCTCCTTGGTGGCGTACCTGGTGGTCATATACGCTATATGCAATCTTCTTTATCTTGGGTGTTTTTTTGGTAGACCGCTTTCAACGAAAAAGACTTCTTGAAAAAGAGCATGCTCTGGCTAAAGAAAAAGAACTTGTTCATGCGCGTGAAATTGAGAAAGCCTTTAATACACTTAAAACCACTCAACTTCAACTCATTCAATCCGAAAAAATGGCTTCACTTGGGGAGCTTACCGCCGGGATTGCCCATGAAATTCAGAATCCGTTGAACTTTGTCAATAATTTTTCGGAAGTCAGTCTAGAATTGATTGACGAAATGCACGACGAAATGGATAAAGGTGAAACGGAGGAAGCTAAAACTATAGCAACCGATATCAAGCAAAATTTAGAAAAAATAATCTTTCATGGCAAACGTGCCGATGGGATTGTAAAGGGGATGTTACAGCATTCCCGCATTAGTTCTGGACAAAAAGAACTAACGGATATTAATGTTCTTGCCGATGAATATTTGAGACTAGCCTATCATGGTTTGCGAGCCAAAGACAAAAGTTTCAATGCTGAACTGGAAACTCATTTTGATCCAAAACTTCCAAAGGTTGATGTAATTCCACAAGATATTGGTCGGGTTTTACTTAATTTATTTACCAATGCTTTTTATTCCATACAAAAAAAGCAAAAAACTGCGAATCAGGAATATAAACCGTTTTTATGTGTGACAACGGCTCAAAAAGAAAATTTTATTGAAATTACGGTGAAAGATAACGGTACAGGAATTCCAAATGCTATCAGAGACAAAATAATGCAACCTTTTTTTACCACCAAACCTGCCGGAGAAGGAACCGGTTTGGGATTGTCATTGAGTTATGACATTGTGGTCAAAGGGCATGGAGGAACTATCAACGTTGAGACCGAAGAAGGCAGTGGTGCCTCTTTTATTATAACACTGCCCATATAATTTAATACTATTTAATTTTTTAAATATGAACTTTGACTATATTTTATTGATCATTATTTTTAGTCATTTGCGAAGAACTTTGCAAAGCAAAATTCTATTACCTCAAATTGATAAATATTTGAGTATTGGGTTTTGGTTCTCGATTGGGCTTTTAATCGCTGGACTTTTTCTACATTCAAGCAGAGATATAATTGCTTGGATAGCGCATGCAATATTATTTACCCTAATCTACTTTTGCCTTACTCAAAAAGAGTTTAAATCCGTTAAAACTTTTATTTATTCGATATTGCCCTTTGTAGCAGTAAACTTTTTAGAAGATTTTACAGAACTCATCAATTCTTCTTTTCATAAAGAATGGAATAATTATTTTGATACGGCAATTGTTTTTTCAATCATTTGGTTTTTTGCTATGTTTTTTATTACACGAAAACAACGCAAAGAAATGGAAAGGGAACAATTAAAAGCCATAGAGAGAGAAAAAGAGTTCCAACAGTCTGAAACTTTAAAAGCAAAATTAGAAATACAAGTTGCAGAACGTACAGCTGAAATCCTCGGTCAAAAAGAGGAGTTAGAAAAAGCACTTGATGAACTCAAAACTACACAGGCACAATTAATTCAATCCGAAAAAATGGCTTCACTTGGTGAACTCACGGCAGGAATTGCCCATGAAATTCAGAATCCGTTAAACTTTGTGAATAATTTCAGTGAAGTGAGCAATGAACTTTTGGATGAAATGAATGAAGAAATTGAAAAAGGAGATTTTGAAGAAGTAAAAAATATTGCAGCAGACATCAAACAAAATCTAGAAAAAATAAACTACCACGGCAAACGTGCTGACAGTATCGTAAAAGACATGCTACAGCATTCCCGTGCCAGTTCTGGACAAATGGAACCCACCGATATCAATAAACTAGCCGATGAATATTTGCGATTAGCCTATCATGGACTTCGCGCCAAAGACAAATCATTTAATGCGACAATTAAAACGGATTTTGATGAAACTATTGGTACTATCAATGTCATTCCGCAAGACATGGGAAGAGTGATTTTAAATTTAATTACTAATGCGTTTTATGCAGTTACAGAAAAAAAGAAGTCGTCTGGCGTGGAAGATTACGAACCAACCGTTTCAATCAAAACCCAAAAAGTCGAAAATAACGTTGAGGTGAGCGTAAAGGATAATGGCAATGGTATTTCGCAAAAAGTACTTGACAAAATTTTTCAACCATTTTTTACCACCAAACCCACTGGGCAAGGGACGGGATTGGGGTTGTCATTGAGCTATGACATCGTAAAAGCGCATCATGGAGATTTGAAAGTGAAAACGAAAGAAAAGGAAGGATCAGAATTTATTATTTGTTTAACCGATAATAAGCCATAAAGTGAAAATATATCCTCTAATAGTTCTTGTAATCGTCATTTCGATTGGATCATTGCATGCGCAGGAAAGTATCAATAGATATAACTTCGAAGCAGATAGTGTGCAACGGCTTTTGGTGAAACATAGAGTAAATGACGAGCAAAAAGTGATCTGGTTAAATGAATTTGCTAGATTATCTTTTCAGGGATTGGAATTTAAAAAGGGACTTATTGCTACCAAACAGGCGAGGGAACTCTCCAAAAAGCTTCACTACAAAAATGGGGAAGTCCAGTATTACCTTACAATGGCCGATTTGCATGGATTTAGTTATTTTTCGTTTTATTATAGTACAAAGGCAGATTGGCTTTCTACAGAAGAGGAAAAGAAGGAAAATATCCGGATTTTACATTCGAAAAAATTCACATTGCCTAACGTTGAGCAACTACAAAAAAGTCTGGTTCAGCTTACAATCGCACTGCCTTATTTTGAAAAAGAAAAGGATAAGGAAATGCAGGCAAATATTGGTGCTTTACTAGCTGGGGGGTATTCTATTATGGGAAGAGCAAAAGAGTCAGTGGCGGCATCAGCGAAAGCACTTCCACTTTTTAAAGAATTGAAACAAACTTTTCCTGTTTTTCAAGTATCAAGTTATATGATGACTGGTTTAATAAATGAAGGAAAACAAGAAGAAGCCCAAAAAATAGAAATTGAATTGGTAAAAATAATTTTGACAATTAAGGATAAAAAATTAATTGCTCTTTTATCTCTTCCTTTGGGGGAATATTACTCTAACAGTGGTCGACCTAGTTTGGCTATTGAATATTATTTAAAAAGCGTTTCTGTCTTGGAGGAGGATTTAAGTACTGGTGATAAAGATATACTAGTGCATATATATCGATCAATAGCAAATAATTATGGAGGTATGGGCAAAGGCTCTAAAAATTTGGAGTATTTCCTCAAAACCGTAAAGTTACTAAAAAAAATGAATGATACTGTTCATATTTATGACGTTTATGGTAGTATGGTATTTACGTTAATAGGACTAAAAAGGTATGATGAAGCCAGAAAATATATGGCACTTGCTTTACAAGACCCTAGAAAAGAGATCGCCCCTTGGTTATTGGCTAAAAATTATGATGCAAAAGGTCAGATAGAAATGAGCCGGAGCAATTATAGAACTGCTATTTCCTTTTTTAATAAATCACTCGGTCTGTTTTTAAAAAGCACTAAGATTGAAGCGCCTTTTATATATAGTCATTTAATGAACTGCTATGAAAAAGTAAATGATCTGCCAAAAGCTATTGAAAATGGTCTTCTTGCCTATAGTACATCCAAAACGTATAATACTAAAGGTATAGAACTACAATCAAGTTTATCGCTGTCTCGATTTTATGAACAAAGGGGACAGAAAGAAAAAGCTTTAAAATACCTTAAAATCTATCAGCAATTAAAAGATGCTTTTGATAACTTAGACACCTCAAACTACCTTGCTAATGTTGAGATTCAATCAGTTCTTGAAAAAAGCAAGCACGAAATAGAAAAACTTGAAAAACGAAGATTAGAAAAAGAAGCCGAAAACAAGAATCAGCGTTTATGGATTTTTAGTATAACGGGAGCTTTGATATCTGCTTTAGTGGTGATGTTGTTGCTCTATCGGAACAATCAACATAAACAGAAAGCCAATGCCCTTTTGCTGCAGCAAAAAAAAGAGATTAACAAACAACGAAAAATAGCCGAAAAAGCACTCAATGAATTAAAAAACACACAGAACCAATTAATACAATCCGAAAAAATGGCATCTCTTGGAGAGCTTACCGCTGGGATTGCTCATGAAATTCAGAACCCGTTAAACTTTGTTAATAATTTCTCAGAAGTAAGTAATGAACTCATTAAAGAAATCCAAGAGGAAAGATCCAAGAGTAATGGGGAAAAGAATGAAGAATTGGTTGGTGAAATTTTAGACGATATCAGCAAAAATTTAGAAAAAATAAATTATCATGGCAAACGCGCCGACGGTATTGTAAAAGGGATGCTTCAACATTCCCGTATCAGTTCCGGACAAAAAGAACCTACCAATATAAACAAACTTGCCGATGAATACCTAAGACTTGCCTATTATGGGCTTCGGGCAAAAGACAAAAGTTTTAATGCCGACCTAGTTACTGATTTTGATGAAAATTTGCCAAAAATAAATGTGCTGACACAAGAAATAGGCCGTGCATTACTGAATTTATTCACAAATGCTTTCTACGCAACACATCAAAAGAAGAAAAAATTAGGGGAAACATACAAACCAATGGTAAGCCTGAAAACCGTGTTAAATGATAATGGAATCGAAATAACGGTAAAAGACAACGGCGTAGGAATCCCGGAAGCCATTAAAGACAAAATAATGCAACCGTTTTTTACAACCAAACCCACAGGGGAGGGAACCGGTTTAGGTTTGTCATTGAGTTATGATATTGTTGTAAAAGCACATAGTGGAACTATTAAAATAGAATCGGAAGAAGGTGAGGGTGCTACCTTTATTGTTTTATTGCCTTTAAATATTTAATAAACAAAGTGCTATGAAAAAAAATATTCTAATTGTTTTTGTTTTGTTTTTTTCCGGTATGAACGCTCAGGTTGTGCGTCCTTTTTTTAATACCATCTCGATAGAAAATGGCTTGCCAGAAGGAGTGGTAGTATCTTCTTTTCAGGATAAGCTAGGGTATCTCTGGTTCGGTACCCAAAACGGATTGGTTCGGTATGACGGATATTCAACCAAACTGTATCCAATACCAGATGATGATGGTAAACCAATAAAAGCTCCATCCATAATGAGCTTATTTGAAGATAAAAATGGTGTTCTTTGGACTTGTCCCAGAGATAAAGGTTTTTACATATACGATAGAAAAAAAGATCTTTTTAGAAGGTCTAGGGGAGGTAATAAAATAATTAATATAGGATATAGTACTGACTCACGAAAAGAAGTTTATGATAAAAAAAATGAAATTGGGTGGAGCTTAATTTATAATCTTGACGAAAGGATTTGGTCGGTGGAATCATTAGATATGCTAAATGGGACTGTTGATTTATTCACCGCCAAAAGCAAGGGGAGGCATTTGATACCTTCGGGAAAAAGAACTGGGGATGTAATTATCGATGCCTCAGGGAATACTTGGCTGGTTATGAATAATACATTAAGTATATATAATAGGGCGTCCAAATCGTTTAAGCCCTATTTTATGTTGCCTGCGAGCATGAATAAAATTTTGTTTAACAATATGGCACATGATCCGGTTAATAAAGATTTGCTTTGGATTACTACTTTATTGGACAGTGAACAAGATGTAAATAAAGTAAAGCTCATACAATTCAATATTAAGACAAAAGAGTATAAAACGTATGATCATATAGTATCGGATCCTAATTCCATAGCGGGAACTTGCACGGAGTTTTATATTGACGCCAAGAAAAGAATATTTTTTTATAATGACTACGGTATATCTATGTACAACAGGAAAAATGATAAATTTATAAATTATCATTTAAAAGTGCCAGGTTTACCCGAAACGGAACAACTTGTAGTGACTAGTGTTGCTTCAGACGAAGAAGGTAATTTGTGGATAGGAGGAATGTTTAAGGGATTATTCTTTTTAAATACTAGGACAGCTGTTGCAACATTCTATACGCACACCGAAGAAGCAGGAAGTTTGCCAGATTTCTCTGCCGGAATCAATAAGATTTTTTTTGACAAGGCTGGTGTTCTTTGGGTTTCAATGCCTTATGAAGGGATATCTTGGTTAGACCCAAAACGTTCATTCTTTAATCCCATTAAAATTAATGCCCCAGTCAATAAAGAAGACAAAATAGCAAGCACAATCACTAACCGAATTAAAGGGATTCATAGTGACAGCACTTTTTTTGTCTCAGCAAATAAAAACATTTTTATATGGAACCCTACAACCAATATTTTCAAAAGCATAAATCTGGGAGCGGGTAAAAAAGTATCAATAAGAAATGCAATTATTGACAAGCAGGGCTTGATATGGTTGGCGTCACAAGGAG
Organism: Flavobacterium sp.; assembly: GCF_035760125.1. Classification (GTDB taxonomy): domain Bacteria; phylum Bacteroidota; class Bacteroidia; order Flavobacteriales; family Flavobacteriaceae; genus Flavobacterium. Next base: position 8,336 of record NZ_DASTTN010000441.1, on the reverse strand, counting down.
ATGGACTTTTTTGCTACAATCCAATTACTAAAAAGATAAAAAATTACAGGAATGATCCAAAAGATAATTTTAGCATTATTTCTAATGAGCTTTCGGTGATAAAAGAAGATAATGATGGTAATTTATGGATTGGAACAATTGATGGTGGTTTGAATAGCTTTAATAAAAAAACCGAAAAGTTTACCCGTTATCCTTTCATTAACAATGATGGTAACACCAAAGCAAACAATGTTTTGGATGATAGTAGAGTTCATAGTCTGCTGTGTGATAAAGATGGTATTGTATGGATTGGTACTAATTTGGGGTCACTTAACAAGTTTGATACAAAAAAAGGGAAATTCACTTCTTACCTAGATAATAAAGAGGGGCTTTATTGCATATATAGCATCTTTGAGGACAGTCATAAACGGATGTGGTTGGGTACTTACCTTACGGGTTTGTTTTTAGTTAATAAAAATTCAGGCTTCATCAAGCATTTTACAGAAAAAGAGGGTTTATCTTCTAATGATGTCAAAGGAATTACTGAAGACAAAAAAGGGAATATTTGGCTGGCAACCTCGCATGGATTATCTAAATTGAATCCAGAAAACAACCAAATAACCAATTACACAACAATAAATGGTTTACCTGTAGTAGAGACTTCCGGAATTTATAAAGGTTTAGATGGGCTTTTTTATGTACCTATTAAAAATGGGGTAATCCCTTTTGATCCTGATAATATTGTTGAAAATAAAGTGCCTCCAGAGGTTGTAATAGAGTCTGTAAAATACTATTTTACAGAGAATACAGCCAATAAGAAGGATACAGTTTTATTTACAAATGGTAAACAAGAATTATCATTGAAGTACAATGAAAATAAAATTAGTTTTCAATATGTTGCCCTACATTTTTCAAATCCTTCTTTAAATCAGTATGCGTATCAACTAGAAGGATATGATACAGACTGGATTCCGGCAGGAACACAACGATCTGTTACTTATACTAATCTTTCTCCAGGCAGTTATACGTTTAAAGTAAAAGCAGCCAATAGTGACGGAGTTTGGAATGAAACAGGTGCGCATTTCAATTTTACCATTTTGGCACCATGGTGGAAAACTTGGTGGGCTTATACACTCTATTTTCTTGTGTTTATTGTTTCAATACCTTCTTATGTTACTTATCGAGCCAGAAATCTGAAACGGGAAAATACCATTTTGGAAGAAAAAGTTGCCATTAGAACCAATCAGTTGACCAAATCAATAGAAGATCTGAAAACTACGCAAAACCAGTTAATACAATCTGAAAAAATGGCTTCGCTAGGAGAGCTCACAGCAGGAATTGCCCATGAAATTCAAAATCCACTAAACTTTGTCAATAATTTTAGCGAAGTGAGTAATGAACTTTTGGACGAAATGAATGAGGAAATAGGTAAAGGAGATTTTGAAGAAGCAAAAAGTATTGCAAACGACATCAAAAAAAACTTAGAAAAAATAAACTATCATGGCAAACGCGCTGATAGCATTGTAAAAGGAATGTTGCAACACATCCGGATAGGGAATAACATTAAAGAACCAACAAACATTAACAAATTGGGTGATGAGTACCTGCGACTTGCATATCATGGACTTCGAGCCAAAGACAAAAGTTTTAATGCTGACCTAGTTACTGATTTTGATGAAAACTTGCCTAAAATAAATGTGTTGGCACAAGAAATTGGCCGTGTATTGTTGAATTTATTTACAAATGCTTTCTATGCGACACATCAAAAGCAGAAAAAATCGGGGGAAGCATACAAACCAATGGTTAGTGTAAAGACTATATTAAAAGACAAAGGAATTGAAATAACAGTAAAAGACAATGGTATAGGAATCCCAGAAACCATAAAAGACAAAATTATGCAACCTTTCTTTACCACCAAACCAAGTGGAGAGGGTACAGGTTTGGGATTATCTTTAAGTTATGATATAGTGGTAAAAGCTCATGGTGGTACTATTGCCATTGACAGCCGAGAGAATGACTATACCGTTTTTACAATTTTGCTTCCAATAGAATAAAAGTATACTATTCAAATAATAAAATTCGTAAATTTAACAAGATGTAAGTAATTGGAAATTAGTGGTTATGAATGTTTTTTTTAAATAATAATAATTTAAAATAAGTTTAAATGAAGATACTAGTAGTAGACGATGAGGCCGATATGCAGCCGCTTTTTTTGCAACATTTTCGAAAAGAATTGCGTCATCATGATTTCGAGTTTGACTTTGCCCTTTCGGGTGAAGAAGCATTAGAATATCTTAATGGAAATAGCTTGGAAGTGGTGCTAATTTTATCTGATATTAATATGCCAGGAATGAGTGGTATCGATTTATTATCAAAAATTCGACATGATTATAAAAATTTCTCACCGGTTGTGATGATGATTACTGCTTACGGGGATGAAGAAAATTATAAACAGGCTATGGAAAAAGGGGCAGATGATTTTTTAACAAAACCACTGGATTTTAATGTGTTAAAAGAAAAACTTAAAAAAATCATGAACAATGGCTAAGATACTTGTAGTTGATGACGAAGCAGATTTAGAGATTCTGGTAAAGCAAAAGTTCAGAAAAAAGATTCGGGAAAATGTTTACGAATTCATTTTTGCTCAGAATGGGGAAGAGGCTTTGCAGAAAGTTTCGGAACATCCGGACTTGGATATCATATTGAGTGATATTAATATGCCAATAATGGATGGACTAACTTTATTAAGTAAGTTGCCCGAGGCCAATCCGATGTTGAAAGCGGTTATGGTGTCTGCTTATGGAGACATGCAAAATATAAGGACAGCTATGAATAGAGGTGCTTTTGATTTTGTCTGTAAACCCGTTGATTTTGACGATCTGGATTTAACTATGGAGAAAACCATACTGCATGTCAGACAATTGCAGGAAACCATAAAAGCAATAAAGGAGAATAATATTCTCAAAATGTATGTTGATGAAAACGTAATTAATTTTATGACCAATAAGGAGTTTGAGAGTAGTCTTCTTAAAAATGAAATGTTGGAAGCTACAGTGCTTTTTATAGACGTATGCGGTTTTACTACAATTACAGAGCAATTCCCAGCAAATACAGTCGTGAATTTGCTTAACGGGTTATTTGATACAATTGTAAAAGAAATTATAGCTCAGGAAGGTCATGTAGATAAGTTTATGGGTGATGCAGTTATGGCTGTTTTTAGGGGCAATTACCATCTGGACAGAGCTATTGATGCAGGACTCGCTTTAAAAAATCAAATTAAAAACAGTGAAGAAATAACTGTTGGGGATAAAAAATACAAACCACAAATTTCGATGGGAATTAACTCTGGTGAAATGGTTTCCGGAAATATTGGTTCAGCATCTTTAAAGCGATTTGATTATACAGTTATCGGTGATGCTGTAAATACAGCACAAAGACTGCAAAGTGTTGCCAAACCAGGCCAAATTCTTATTTCAGAAGCGGTTTATAATATTGCCAAAGAATCTTTTAAGTGTGAACTAAACGGGGAATATGTATTGAAAAATAAATCGGTGCCGGTAAACACCTATGAAGTAATTGAATAAGTAATTTGAGTTCTTTAAATACAAAAAACGTTATTACTTAAATCTTGAGTAATAACGTTTTTTGGGTAGTAAAACATTCAAATAATTAATTCTTTTTTACGGATTATAACTATTGAATTCCTCATCCGTTACTCTCTCCAGCCAATCAACAGCACCATTTGGAGTAGCAGAAGTAATGGCAATGTGAGTTAACGCATTATCCCGTGAAGCACCGTGCCAATGTTTAATGTCCGCAGGTATTTTAATCACATCGCCTCTTTGAATCAATTGAATTGGCTTGCCTTTTTCCTGATAATATCCAATTCCGTCAGTTACAATAAGGATTTGACCTCCGGGATGTGTGTGCCAATTGTTTCGCGCTCCCGCTTCAAAAGTCACGTTACCAATCACACTGTTGAATTCATTTTCATTCACTAATAATTTAACCCAGGCATTTCCCGTAAAATAATCTGGATTTGCTTTGTCGCCTTGAGGAAAAATTGGATTTTGTTCACTCTTATCTGTTACATTCATGTTTTTTGTTTTTATAGTTTCTAAGTTTCTAAGCTTTTGAATTAATAAAAAAGCTTTATAGTCTCAGAAAATGAATATTGCTTTTCAATCTTAGCCACTAAGAAACTTAAAATCTCAGTAACTTAGATTACCCTTTAAGCGAAGCCATATCAATCACAAAACGGTAACGAACATCGCTTTTCAGCATTCTTTCATACGCTTCGTTGATGTCCTGCATTTTGATTAATTCAATTTCGGATACAATATTGTGTTTTCCACAAAAGTCAAGCATTTCCTGGGTTTCGGCGATTCCGCCAATTAAAGAACCCGCTACCGATTTTCTTCCCATAATCATCGGAACTGTATTTAGAAAAGGCTCCAAACCGCCTAAATAGCCCACAATAACCAACGTTCCATTGGTGTTCAAAGTCCCAACATAAGGATTTACGTCGTGAACATAAGGAACAGTGTCAATAATTAAATCGAATTTACCGTTTACGCCTCCCATTTGGTCAGCCTCAGTTGAAATAATAACAAAGTCTGCACCCAATTCGAAAGCGTCTTTTTCTTTACCCGGAGTTCTTGAAAAAAGGGTAACCTCGGCACCCAAACCTTTAGCAAGTTTGATAGCCATGTGACCTAATCCGCCCAATCCTACAATGGCAACTTTGCTTCCTTTCCCCACTTTCCAGTGACGAAGCGGTGACCAAGTTGTAATTCCTGCGCACAACAAAGGAGCTGTGGCAGCAAGATCAAGATTCGCAGGCACTTTCAGAACGAAGTGTTCCTCCACCACAATTTTTTCTGAATATCCTCCATAAGTCATTCCACCCAAATACTTGTCTGGACTGCCGTAAGTACCAATCCATCCGTTCGAGCAATATTGTTCCAAGTCGTGTTTGCAGTTATCACAGGAGTGGCAAGAACCAACCAAACAGCCTACCGCAGCAAAATCACCCACTTTTAGTTTGGTCACTTCGCTTCCTACTTTGGTCACTTTACCAACAATTTCGTGGCCAACAACAGTCGGATATGTTGTAAATCCCCAGTCGTTTCTGGCGGTGTGCAAATCGGAGTGGCAAACGCCACAATACAAAATATCGATTTCAATATCTTTCGCAGTTGCGTTTCTGCGTTGGATATCCATTTGTTTTAAGGGGGCATCAGCTGCTACAGTACCGTAAGCTTTTACATTTGTGGTTTCCATTCGATTAGGTTTTAAATTATTTTTTCAATACGTTTTTTCAAGGCACATAAAGATACTTATTTTTTAGTTAATTATTTAATATTGTGGTGATTAACAAAAGTGTTTTACGATTTTTTAGGAGCAGAAAATCAATTTTCATAAACATAATCAGTCCCGCTGTCCGCTAAATCTTTTCCTGGCTAAAGAAGCCAGGAAAAGGATATCGCTTCCATCGGGGCTAGACGAGAAATTTACTTTTTCATAAAAATTTTAGCCGATTCTATTGTTATACTCCGTTTATACTATCAATTCGCTCAAAGCTTCTTTACTGAATCCTACAAGCTCATTTGTTTTTCCGGATTTTATTTTTGCAGTCCAGTTTGGGTCAGACAGCAAAGGTCTTCCAACGGCAACCAAATCAAAATCGCCTCTGTCGAAACGTCTGTTTAATTCTTCTAATGAAGTTGGCTCAGAACTTTCGCCTGCAAAAGCACCAAAGAAATCACCAGAAAGTCCAACAGAACCAACGGTAATTGTTGGAGATCCAGTTACTTTTTTGGCCCATCCCGCAAAATTCAAATCAGATTTTTCAAATTCGGGTTCCCAGAAACGGCGTTGTGAACAATGCAGAATATCAACTCCGGCATCAACAAGAGGCGTAAGCCAGGCGTCTAATTCCTGAGGTGTTTTCGCCAGTTTATAATTGTAATCAGAAGGTTTGAATTGAGAGAAACGCATGATGACCGCAAAATCATTTCCTACTTGTTTTCTGATTTCTTTCACCACTTCAATTGCAAATCGATTGCGTTCCTTTATTGTTTTTCCACCGTAAATATCGGTACGTAAATTAGTTTCAGGATTGAAAAATTGGTCAATCAAATAACCGTGCGCACCGTGAATTTCGATAGTATCAAAACCTGATCTTTTAGCATCAGCAGCTGCTTTTCCGAAAGCAATAATGGTGTCTTCAATAGCTGCTTCAGACATCGTATTACCATTAGTATTTCCGGGTCTGTTTAATCCAGATGGACCTTCAAAAGGAACAGGAGGAATCCAACCCGAATGGTGATTATCCATAATTCCCATGTGCCAGATTTGCGGTCCCATTTGCCCTCCGCCTGCATGAACTTTGTCAATCACTTTTTTCCAACCTTTTAGTGCTTCATCACCATAAAAGTGAGGAACATTTCCATCATTTGATGACGAAGGTCTGTCGATAACAGTCCCTTCGGATAATATTAAACCAACTTCACCTTCAGCTCTTTTTTGATAGTAAGAAGCGACTTCATCAGTAGGAATTCCGTTTGGAGAAAAGGAGCGCGTCATTGGCGCCATTACGATTCTATTTTTAAGATTTAGCGTCTTCAGATTAAAAGGCGTAAATAAATTAGCTGTACTCATACTTTTTATAATTTAGATGTTATATAATTTGTTTGTATCAATTTTGATTTTATCTCCAGCCCCCGCCCAATGCACGATATAGCTCGGTATTAGCAGATAATTGTTCTCTTTTTATGTTGGCAAGTTCCAGTTCACTTTGTAGTAAATTAGCTTGAGCAGACAGCACCTCCAGATATTCTGCCATTCCGTTTTGGAATAGCATTTTCGAATTCTTGATAGCCTGATGCAATGTTTTTACGCGTTCTTGAAGAAAATACTGTTGTTGATTTAATTTTTCGACTTTTACTAGAGCATCAGATACTTCGCTTACTGCGACTAATACAGATTGTCTGAAATTTAAAACTGCTTTTTCTCTTTCGGCAACGGCGATATTATATTGCGTTTTTAGTTTTTTGTTATTTAATAAAGGCTGTGTTAGACCTCCGGCAACAGTTCCAAATAAGGAAGCCGGAATGTTAAACCAGTTACTGCTTTCGAACGAATTTAATCCGCCTTGAGCTGTAATTTTTAGTGCAGGATACAAATCGGCTTTAGTGATTCCAACATTTGCATTCGCAGATTTCAAAGCCAATTCAGCACTTTTTACATCAGGTCTTCGGCTTATTATTGAAGATGGAATTCCGATTGAGGCATTATTTTTCACTTCCAAAGCACTTAGAACAATGCTTCTTTTCTTGGAATTAGGAAATGAACCTGTTAAAACGCTCAAAGCATTTTCCTGAATCGCAATGTTTTGTTCCAATAAAGGAACTAGTTGTGCCGCATTTAATTTCTGCGCTTCCGATTGCTGAATAGCTAATGAAGTAACCTGTCCGGCATCAAATTTCAATTTGATGATAGTGGTAGTGCTGTCAATTAATTGTACATTTTTTTTAGCGATTTCTAATTGTGCGTCCAGCATCAAAAGATTGTAATAACCATTTGAAACATTGGCCACAATTGTAGTCTGCAGTGCTTTTTTTACTTCTTCTGATTGAAGATAATTAGCAAAAGCTCCTTTCTTTTGGTTTTTGATTTTTCCCCAGATATCCGCTTCCCATGAAAGTGAAACTCCAGTCGAGAAATCATCAATATGTTTTGCACCCAAAGCCTGATCCAGTGTTCTTCCTGTAAAACTGTTATCAGAAGGATTATTGGTATTGGCAGTCACAAATAAATTGGCTTGCGGTACATTTCCCCATTTCGATTGCGTGAATCTGTATTGTGCAATTTCAATGTTTTTAGTAGCAATTTGTAAATCATTATTTCTGACCACGGCGCTGTCAATCAGCTGAATAATATCTTTTTCTGTAAAGAAATTTTTCCACTCAACATCACCAATGCTGGCAGTATCTTTTGAAACCGATGCATTCCTGAAATTCTCAGGAAATGCATTTTTTGGAGTTTCAATATCCTTAGAAACATTACAGGATATTATTGTGGTGATCAAAATGACGATCATCACGGTTTTGGTTATATACTTTTTCATTTTACTTTTTCGTAATTAAATTTCTGGACAGGTATCTTTTTTTGTTTCAAGATCTTTTGACACTTTATACGCTATGTACGTGAGGCTGATGATGATTGTCACCAGAATTGTTGTGATATAATTTTCCATTTTTATTTTCGTGGTTATGAGTTACAGCTACTGGTTTTCCAGTAACTTTTTCTTGTAAATATTGGAATACGATGAATAAAACAGGGATGATTAACAA
>NZ_DASTTN010000440.1:0-19035 GCF_035760125.1 Flavobacterium sp. | reverse complement strand
GTGTCTAAACGTTTTTTAGTATCTTCGATTTTTTGTTGGGTTTCTCTAAGTTTACCCATCATTCCCATTAAATCCATTTTGGTGATTTTTAAATTATTGAAAAACAAAATTACTGAATTTGATATTCAAAAACGTTAAATAAGATAAAAAACGAATTCGATTTAAAATCGCTTTGTGTTATTTTTGCCTTTTAAATACTAAAACCACTCGCAAACAATGCCAGAAAATAGTTTACCTCCTGTAGCTAAAGTTATCCCTAAGAAATTAAAGAAATTTGGTGAAGTCAGAATCGATAATTATTTTTGGTTAAACGACAGAGAAAACCCTGAAGTTATTGATTATCTCAATCAAGAAAATGCCTATTATCAAGAAAAAACGGCGCATACCAAAGATTTTCAAGTAGCTCTTTTTGAAGAAATGAAAGGGCGAATTAAGGAAGATGATCAGTCGGTTCCTTATTTGTACAATGGGTATTATTATATTACCCGCTATGAAAAAGGACAAGATTACCCAATTTATTCCCGAAAAAAAGAAAGCCTTTCTGCGAAGGAAGAAATACTTTTCAATTGCAATGAAATGGCTAAGGACAAGCCTTATTTTCAGTTAGGAGCATTGAGTGTTAGTCCAGATAATAAATTAGCGCTTTTTAGTTATGATATCGTTGGCAGAAGAATTTATACCATTCAGATAAAAAATCTGGAAACCAACGAAATTTTAGAAGATAAAATAGAAAACGTTACAGGAAGTGCCGTTTGGGCCAATGACAATAAAACGATTTTTTACTCGGATCAGGACGATGTTACCTTGCGTTCACATAAAATTTTTAAACATAAATTAGGTGCAAAACAAACTGATGATGTATTGGTTTATTTTGAGGAAGATGAAACTTTCAATGTGGAAATAGCAAAGTCTAAATCGCAAAAGTATTTAGCGATTGAATCGGACAGCACTTTGACCACAGAATACCAAATTCTGGATGCCGATAATCCAGACGGAGAATTTAAGATTTTCCAGAAACGGGTTCGAGGAATGGAATACAGTATTAATCATTATGGGGATAGTTTTTATATTATGACCAATAAGGATAAAGCCGAGAATTTCAAACTGATGAAAACTTCAGTAAATAAAACTTCTAAAGCTAATTGGGAAGAAGTCATAGCACACAGAAATGATGTTTTGCTGGAAGATATAGAGATATTCAAAGATTTTTTGGTTGTAGAAGAACGTGAAAACGGTTTGAATAAAATTAGAATTATGCCTTGGAGCGGAGAGGGGGAGTATTATCTTCCTTTTGAAAGTGAAACCTATACAGCTTATGCGACTTCTAATGTTGATTTTGATACCGATATATTGCGTTATGGGTACCAGTCGATGACAACTCCATCTTCAATTATTGATTTTAATATGAAGACCAAAACTAAGGAAATCAAAAAAGAGCAAGAAGTACTTGGTGGAAAGTTTGATAAAAATAACTATACCGAAGAACGTGTTTGGGCAACTGCAGAAGATGGGGTTAAAATCCCAATTTCTATGGTTTATAGAAAAGGTTTGAAGAAAGATGGTAATAATCCGTTGCTTCAATATGCTTATGGTTCTTATGGACATTCTATGGATGCCACTTTTTCGTCAACTCGACTGACTTTATTGGACAGGGGATTTGTTTTTGCCATCGCGCACATACGTGGCGGGGAAGATTTGGGAAGACAATGGTATGAAGACGGTAAATTATTGAAAAAGAAAAATACATTTACCGATTTTATAGATTGTTCCAAATTTTTAATAGCCGAAAAATATACTTCTCCTCAACATTTGTATGCAGAAGGAGGTTCAGCTGGTGGTTTATTGATGGGAGTTGTTGTAAATATGGCTCCTGAATTATACAATGGAGTTATTGCACAAGTTGCTTTTGTGGATGTTATAACTACGATGCTCGATAATAGTATTCCACTTACAACGGGAGAATATGATGAATGGGGTAATCCAAATGTTCGAAAGTACTATGATTACATGTTGTCTTATTCTCCGTATGATAATGTATTGCCACAAAAATACCCAAATATGTATGTTTCAACTGGACTGCATGATTCTCAGGTACAGTACTGGGAACCAGCTAAGTGGGTTGCGAAATTGCGTGCTTTGAAAACAGATAATAACATCTTGTTTTTGGATACAAATATGGATGCAGGCCATGGTGGAGCGTCTGGTCGCTTTGAAGCCATTAAGGAATTGGCAAAAGAGTATAGTTTTTTATTAGATTTAGAGAAAATTGAAATCTAATTAGATTTTTTTTGTTAGATTTGCATCATATCGGGGTGAATTAAAAAAATGCTCTCAGATAAACTATTTTTTTATGAAAGAAGAAATAAATGCTTATAATAATGTTTTAGAGTTAATAGGTAATACTCCACTTATTAAACTAAACAGTGTAACCGAGAATTTAAAAGGAAATTTCTATGCAAAAGTAGAATCCTTCAATCCGGGACACTCATCGAAAGATAGAATAGCTTTATATATCATCGAAGAAGCAGAAAAAAGAGGCATTTTGTCTCCAGGTGATACCATTATTGAAACAACTTCTGGTAATACAGGATTTAGCTTAGCAATGGTAAGCATCATAAAAGGATACAACTGTATTCTTGCGGTAAGTTCAAAATCTTCAAAAGATAAGATTGATATGTTAAGGAGTTTGGGTGCCAAAGTATATGTTTGCCCGGCACATGTTTCTGCAGACGATGATAGATCTTATTATAATGTAGCCAAACGCTTGCATGAAGAAACAAAAGGGTCTGTTTATATTAATCAATATTTTAATCAATTAAATATTGATGCGCATTATAAGTCGACTGGCCCTGAAATTTGGAAACAAACAAATGGTAGAATCACTCATCTTGTGGCATGTAGTGGGACTGGAGGAACAATTTCTGGGACGGCTAAATATCTAAAAGAGCAAAATCCTAATGTTAAGGTGCTTGGAGTTGATGCTTTTGGATCAGTTCTTAAAAAATATCATGAAACTAAAGAATTTGATAATGATGAAATCTACCCTTATCGAATAGAAGGATTAGGCAAAAATTTAATCCCATCAGCTACAGATTTTGATATTATAGATAAATTTATCAAAGTATCAGACGAAGAAAGTGCTCACTCAGCAAGAGAGATTACCAGAAAAGAAGGTTTATTTGTTGGTTATACTTCAGGAGCTGTAATGCAGGCAATCAAGCAATATGCCGAAGAAGGAGAGTTTGATGAAAACAGTAATGTCGTTGCTATCTTTCCTGATCATGGTTCTCGCTATATGAGTAAAGTGTTTAGTGATGAATGGATGAATGATCAAGGATTTTTTGATAGTATTAATGAAGAAGAAGCTCAAAAAGTTGAATTTATAAAATAAAATATAACTTTTTCAAATATAAAACTCCAGCTCTAAACTGGAGTTTTTTTGTGTCTAAAATTAGGGTGATAGAGAGTCAGGTAGTGATTTTTTTTTGCTGTTGTCTTAAAGTTTTATTAAATAAATGAATAAAACGATGTAAATTTGTTGTTTTTGTGTTGATAATGTTGTTGTTTTTTAAGAATATTGGAGTGATTGTTATTTTTTATTGCTTTTAGTGGATTTGACGAGTATTTTAACTCTTAGTCGGAATATTTAGGTATAGGCATTATCTAGCCTTAACTTTGATATTAATAAATGAGACTATGTTATTTATTATGTAAATTTAAAACCAGCAACTTATGAAAAAAGTACTACTCTTTACTGTTGTGTTTGTATTTACTTTTTTAGCTAATGCTCAAACACCAATTCAAGAATTTAATTTTGACGGCACCCTTGGTAATATTAATAATGATATTTCATTTTCGGGTGATATTAAATTTGTAAGTGATAGAACAGGGACTGCCAATAGTGCTATTAGGGTTACGAACAGCGTTATTGAAATGACCGCACTTAATTTACCTGTTGCTAATTCATCAAGAACAGTTTCAATTTGGGTTAAATATAATGATATCGCTATTGTAAATTATATTTGGGGTTATGGTTCTTATTACAATGCAGGCTATTTTGGTTTGTTACAGCAAGGTGCAATTACTTCCAAATCTGATTTAAATCTTGCTGGAAGCGGAGTAGCAAATGATGTAATGGTAACTACTACTATTGCCCAAAATACATGGTATAATTATGTAGTTACTTATGATGGTCTTACATCAAAGATTTATAGAAACGGTAAGTTGATAAAAGCTTCAATAAGTCCAAAAAAAATGACTTCTGGTTTAGTTTTTGCCATTGGGAGAATGGGAACATCAGTAAGTATTAATGCCGACATTGATGATTTAAAGATATACGATGTTGTTTTGTCTGGTGATGAAGTAGTAAGATTGTATAATAATACTTCAATTTTAGCGCCAAATGATTTTGCAGTAGTAAATGCGTCTAAAAAAGTTGGACAAATTGCGGTAGAGGAGTCTGTTAAAACAAGTAATGCTGTCTCTGTGAAGCCAGAATTAGTGTTGTATAATCCTGTTGAAACAAAAGTAATTAAATCTTCTGAAATCTATTCTGAACAAGGAGAAAAAGTATTTTCTGGTAATAAAAATCAGATTGATATTACTACTCTTCCTGAAGGTACTTATTTGTTGAAAGTTACTAATTCAACTCAAAATTCAAATACGCAAAAGTTGACGGTTAAATAAATATTTTGTTTTTTAGTAAATTAAAAAGGCTAGACTTAAAAGTTTAGCCTTTTTAATGCAAAAAAAGCTCTAGAAATTCTAGAGCTTTAATTATTTATGAAGCCGAAAGAATTACTCTTCCATTGTATGATAAACGTTCATCACGTCATCATCTTCTTCCATTTTTTCAATTAATTTTTCAACATCGGCCATTTCAGCTTCGGTTAATTTTTTTGTAATTTGTGGAATTCTCTCAAAACCAGAAGATAATATTTCTAATTTTCTGCTCTCTAATTCCTTTTGAATAGTTCCAAAACTACCAAAAGGAGCGTAAATTAAAATTCCGTCTTCATCTTCAAAAACTTCTTCTGCTCCAAAATCAATTAGTTCTAATTCTAATTCTTCTGGATCAATACCTTCTTTCGGGATTCTAAAATTACAAGTATGATCAAACATGAATTCTACAGAACCTTGAGTTCCCATAGTTCCATTACATTTGTTGAAATAACTTCTAACGTTTGCAACAGTTCTGTTGTTGTTATCAGTAGCAGTCTCAATTAAAAGTGCAATTCCATGAGGAGCGTAGCCTTCAAATAATACTTCTTTATAGTTGGCAGTGTCCTTATCGGTTGCTTTTTTGATAGCGCGTTCGACATTATCTTTAGGCATGTTGGCTGCCTTGGCATTTTGAATAACGGCTCTTAATCTTGAATTGGCTTCAGGATTTGGACCACCTTCTTTTACTGCCATTACAATATCTTTACCAATTCTGGTAAAGGCTTTGGCCATTGCTGACCAACGTTTCATTTTTCTACCTTTTCGGAACTCAAATGCTCTTCCCATTTCTTATTGTTATTTTGAACCGCAAAAATACAGCTATTCCTTATTTTTCCAAAAGCCTATTGAAAATCTTTTGCAAAATAGTGTGTAATTAGTTCGTTTTATTTTGTTTTTAATGTTTTATAATCAGCTATAATGGCTATTGCTTCATTAAGATAGTGATTGGATTTTAGATTATCGAGTTGCATTTTGTTATAGTCGATAAGTGAAGGGTAAATTTCGAGTAATGATTTGTTGTATTCTGAATTGGATACATTTAAATTCAAATCATCAGTTTTGAAATTACTGATTTCTTCGGATAGACTGTTAATGTTATTTTGGTTCTCAAAAACCGCTTCCAAGGTCATTGGAATTTCAAACTTGGATTTCTTTATCACATCATCAATCTTCGAATTAAGAGTAATTATGGAATTGAAATAGGAATCTTGAGCAACTCTGTTTCTGCTTTTTTGGGCAAGAGATTCAATCAATTCATTGCTTACATAAGGTGTAAAACGAATTCTTGATTTTAAGCTTTCATTTTTTAAAGCAGTAGGAAATCCGCTTTCTTTTTGAAAAACGTCTTGGTAAATTGTTGGAATTTGAACATCGGGTATAACTCCCACAGCCTGATGACTTTTTCCAGTAATCCTGTAAAATTTACTAATGGTTAGTTTTACAAAATGTTGATCGTCATTTTTTTCTAAAGGAACAATAGTTTGCATAGTAGCTTTTCCTAGGGTAGTGCTTCCTATCAAAAGTGCTCGGTTGTAATCTTGCATTATTGAAGCAAAAAATTCGCTTGCTGAGGCTGAATTACCATTAATGATAATTATAATTGGACCTTTGTAAATAACACCTCTATATGGGTCGTTTATCACGGATAATTCCTTTTTGTTATCAACCACGATGGATATTGGTCCGTAATCAATGAATAAACCGGCTAATTTTACTGCTTCTTCCATAGAGCCACCTCCATTGTCATTCAAATCAAGAACCAATCCTTTGATATTGTCTTTCATCAATTTAATGGTTTCTTTGGCAACATCTTGAGCGCAACCCTTACTGTTTCCTCCTTCAAAATTAGAATAGAAACTAGGTATTTTTATATAACCTATTTTGATGTCTTTGTCGATTATAAAACTATATACAGTGTTTTCTTCATCTTTTAGAACTTGTTTCTCAATATTGACTTTGAAACTCTTTCCAGAATTCCGTTTAATGGTTAATGTTATATTGGTGTTCAGCTCCGATGACATTAGAGTGGCTATGGATTCTAAAGAGGAACAGGAAACTTCTAGTGTTTCTTTTTGATTGGATACTGCAATAATTTTATCTCCTTTTTTGATTTTTCCAGTTCTAAAAGCTGGTCCATTTGGATCAATTTCGTCTACAATAATTTCGTTTTTATCATTTAGACTGACGTCTAATCCCAATGAAAGTCTTTCTTTGGATAAAGTAGATACGAAACTTGATTTGGTATCGTTACTGAAATAATTAGTATGAGGGTCAAAATAACCACAAAAAATATTAAAAAGATTGTCTTCAAATGATTTGTTATCAGAAAGTAAAGCATTGATTTTGCAAAGTTCATTCTCTATAATGCTCTTTTTAGATGTATGACTCATCGAATTAAAATTGAGTTTCAACGAATCTAAGTTTTTGCTTTTTTCAGAGATATCATTGAATACTTCAAACCTGATTTTTTTATTTAGGGCTTTCTCAACATCATTCTCTTTTAGATAGAAATTAAAGTTTCTTTGTTTGAAACGAATAGTGTCTTTTATGTTGAAATCAATAGTTTCTCGGTTGAGTTTTTCAAAAATAGATTTATTTCTTAGTAGTGATTTTTTATACTCACTTTTTATATCCGTAATAAAAAAACAATCTTTCTTCAAGATGAGATTGTCTAGGTTCAGTCTATATTTCTTGGATAATGTATCTACTTGTGATTTTAAAAAAATGTTTCTGGAGGGATCTAATTCATCAAATAATTCATCAAAAAGATAAGCCGATAAACTGTCGTTTACCGGCTTTGGGCTAAAATGCTCTTTTTGTAGTAATTTATTTATTTTGAATAAAATATCACAACTTGTATCACTATTTTGCGCAAATAGAGAGAATGTGGAAAACAGAAATACAAATGTGATTTTTTTCATACAAACACTTATTTTTTATAAAACGGGAGTTTTACCACTTTGGCAGGGACATCATTTTTTCTAATTCGGATATAAATATCACTGTCAACTGTACTGTTGGCTGTTGTAACATATCCTAAACCGATTCCTTTGTTCATAGATGGAGACATAGTTCCAGATGTTACAATTCCAATTACAGCTCCAGAACCATCAACTATTTCATAATCGTGTCTTGGCACTGCACGCTCTTGCATTTCGAAAGCTACTAATTTTTTGGTTACACCTTCTTCTTTTTGCTTTTTTAAATTATCAGAATTAGTGAATTCTTTATTGAATTTAGTAATCCATCCTAAACCAGCTTCTAGAGGTGATGTTGTATCGTTGATGTCGTTACCGTATAAACAGAACCCCATTTCCAATCGCAAAGTATCTCTAGCTGCCAATCCAATAGGTTTAATATCGTAAGCAGCTCCAGCCTCAAAAACTTTGTTCCAAATTGTTTCTACTTCGTCGTTCTTGCAATAGATTTCAAATCCACCTGAACCTGTATAACCAGTTGCCGAGATGATTACATTAGGAAAACCTGCAAAGTCAGCTACTTCAAAATGGTAATAAGCAATGGCTGATAAATCTATAGATGATAAAGATTGCATCGCCTCAACCGCTTTTGGTCCTTGTATCGCCAATAAAGAATAATCATCCGAAAGATTTTTCATTTCAACACCCAAATCATTGTGAGCCGAAATCCAATCCCAATCTTTTTCAATATTAGAAGCATTTACAACTAATAAATATTGTTCTTCTTTCATTTTATAGATAATTAAATCATCTACAATTCCGCCTTCATTATTAGGCAAACAAGAATATTGGGCTCTTCCAATAGTCAAAGTCGCAGCATCATTTGAAGTTACTTTTTGTATTAAAGCCAATGCATTTGGACCAGAAAGTATAAATTCTCCCATGTGCGACACATCAAAAACACCTACTGCATTTCGAACCGTTTCGTGTTCTGCATTCACCCCTTCATAAAGAATAGGCATATTGTATCCAGCAAACGGTAGCATTTTCGCTCCCAAACCCTCATGTATGTGCGTTAAAGCAGTATTTTTCATTGTTTTTTTTATATAATTATTAAAGTGCTAATTTATAGTTTTTATTTTGCGTGGCAAAGCCTATAAACGTTGAAATACTTTACATTCTATAAAGCGCGATTAATAAACGATAATCAGCAATTACAATATTGATTGGGGCGTAGCTCCACAGTTGAAAATTACGGTCGTTCTTCCTTAATTTTCAACTATGGAGCCGGGCTTTCGGCTTTATCTTTATTTTTTAAAGAAAAAAAATAAAGGATATCGCCTCAATCCCTTACGCAAAAAAGCCAAACAAACTTAAATGGTATAAAATAAGTTTGTTTGGCATTTTTGAATAGGTGTTCTTTATTCTACCGCATTATAGAAAACAACATCAGGTTTACCTATTACGCCAGCATCCGTCATGATTTTTTTCAAAGCGGGGTCTTTTATTCTCGCTTTTGCTTTCTCTAAATCGCTTATGGCAAAAGTTACATAAACCATATTTGGGTCATCTATACTTCTGGAAATAGCTCTGTCAACTAATCCATTGACCATTCTGGTTTCTTTGCCTTCGGCATCATATCCTTTTAACCAGGCATCAAAATCTTTTACTTTATGTCCAATCCGCACTCTTCCTTTTAATGTAGCAGGTGATTCTTCAAACCGTATTACATCGGCATATATGAATTCAGGAGCACTGGTTACACCTCCTTTTTTCATTCTTTCTTTTAATTCAGGATTGGCGGCAAAATCTTTGGCTTTTTGTAAATCTTCCATATTCAAGAAAACATAGACTTTATTTGGGTTATCCATATCTCTTCCCAAAGCTCTTAATGTCAATCCGCTTGCAGTTCTAACACTTTCGTGCTCGTCAAATGCTTTTTTCCAAGTATCAAAATCTTTTACGGTATGGGTTATAACCATAACTTTAAAGGGTTCAAAAGCAGGTTCTTCTTTTACTGCTACTTTTTCTGGGGAGCTTTCGGCTGGTGTTGCTTCTTTATCACTTTCTTTTTTGCAGGATGTGAAACTTAAGGCTAGCATTGCCACAAACATTGTCAAAATTGTTTTCATCTTTTTTTTATTTAATTGGTTGAACTTTACTTACTTTTTTATAAAATCAAAAAATATTTTTAAATAGAATGGAAAGTTGTTTTAGATTAAAACTGAAAATAAATAAAAGAACTTCCACTTTCTTGGGACCATATCAATAATAACATAATTGTGGACCATGCTATTCCAAGTTTCCACCAGCTTAGGTTATGTGCCACATCGAGTACTTTAGTGTTTTTCATAAACCAATGCGTGACTACTATTGCGGGGATTATGACCGAGACTTTAATAATTGCTAATGTGGTCAATAGTGCTTTTCCATCCGTTTCGTTTCCGGACATTGAAATTAACATTTGCCATGCTTTAGAAAACGTATCTGAGCGGAAAAATACCCATGTAATGTTTACTAACATGAAAGTGAGTAGTGCGTAAAAAAAGCCAACCCATCCACTGTCTTTTGTTGCATTATCGTTTTTGTGTAGATTGTCTTTTTTACTGTCTCTAAGGTATTTTTCAATCCATAAATAAAGACCATGCAAACCACCCCAAGCAACAAATGTCCAGTTTGCACCATGCCAAAGTCCTCCTAATAACATAGTGAGCATTAGCGCATAATAGGTTCGGAATTTACCATGACGATTTCCTCCAAGAGGAATGTATAAATAATCTTTGAGCCAGCTAGATAATGTAATGTGCCAACGTCTCCAAAAATCAGAAAAACCGATCGCAGCATATGGGTAATTGAAATTTTGTGGCAATACAAAACCTAAACACAAGGCTACTCCAATTGCACAGGTAGAATATCCGGCAAAGTCCAAGAATATTTGACCAGAAAAAGCCAAAACACCTATCCATGCATCCAATGCCGGTAAAGCATCATTGGAATTAAATACAGCATCGGCTGTAGCCGATAGCATTCCATCAGCTAAAACTACCTTCATAAATAAACCCAATGATAGTAATAATAAGCCGTCAAACATTTGTTTTTTTGAAGCAATTCTTTCGGTTTCAAATTGAGGAACCAGTTGTGGAGGACGTACAATAGGACCAGCCACTAAATGTGGAAAGAATGTAACAAACAAAGAAAAATCTAGCATTGACTTTACGGGTTCACTTCTTTTATGATACATATCTATAGTGTAACATAAAGTAGTGAAAGTGTAGAATGAAATTCCAGCAGGAAGTATAATATTTGGTGTTGCTGGATGATATTCTAAGCCAAAAAGATTGACAAACGAAACAAAATTTTCAAGTAAGAAAGTACCATACTTAAAAAAACAAAGCATTCCTAAATTACCAATTAAGCTTATTACCAAAAGAAATTTTTTCTTATGAGGATTGTTTTGGGTAAAAAGTGCTCGACCTACAAAAAAGTCAATCACTGTAGAAAGCCATAGCAATAGTATGAACGGGGGATTCCAAACAGCATAAAATATATAACTGGCAATAAGCAAGTTTATTTTTTTTAATTTCCATGAAATGGGAAGATGGTGTAAAACAAGTATAATTATAAAAAAGGCTACAAACGTATAAGAGTTGAATATCATAATTACAGGGTATTAATTTGAATTTTTGGAAAATGGAAATTCCCAACCTTTTTCATTCTTAAGAATTTCAATGAAATGCTGAGTGAAGATTTTGGCATCTGCAGGACTTAAATGTGAAAATTCAGGACAATTAAAGTTGGCAATTGCTGGGTAATCTTTAAAATGAATTCCGGGGCAATTGGTTATTTGAAGTAATTTGTTCCAATATTTTTCTCTTGGGAATGCCATATTCTCACCTTCGTAATATGGACCGCTTGATGGGGTTCTGACAAATATTACTTCTCCACCTCTTGATTTTATTTTATCGATAGCTATTTTTACAGATTTGAAAATATCATTTAATCCTTTTTCAGGCATTCGAGGTGCATGTTTATTCATTTCACTAAAGAAATGCCAAACTCCTTTTACTTGATCGCATAGTTTAGGGTCGGTTACAAAATCTTTGGTCATTGCAGATTGCCTATCAAATGTGTTGCGATTAAATTCCCATGGAAATATTGGCATCATAAATACTCCAGGTCGACTTGGAATTTCCATTTCATCCATTTTTGCATTAAGCGAAAAATTATCTTTATCGAGAAATACAAAAAATGATTCTAAAGGTTCGTTTAATACAAAACTAGCTTGTTGTGCAGGAGTTCTGTCGTGATAGTATTTAATGTTTTCTATTGGTTTTTCATTATTTGGCGGAGCATTCGAGAAAAATAATCCTTCGGTTACATCTATGATAAGTTTTCCTTTAAAATTAGGATCATTGGCTAAATCTTCTAATATTGGTCTTGGACAACTACCTTCAATTGCTAATTGTACAGCATCAAAACCCGTTTGGTTTTTCCACGTTGCAATGTCTAAATCATATTTATTTCTTGAAGAGCCTATAAAGACGACTGTTGAACTTGGCGATTGATAGACTTTTTCTCTACTATAAGACCATAAGGGAGGACCATCATCGTAGGAATTGTTTACACCAAGATTTCGAAGATAAATTTCCCAACATAGCACCACGCAAAGTGTTATGATTACCATTAAAATTGCTGATTTTAAAAGAGATTTGTTTTCCATTTACATAAATTAAGATTGTTGTTTGGTTATATTCTAAATTTAAAAAACATCATACAAATTGATAAAAGTGTACAATATATAAATAGGAAGGGGAGTCCTGAAAAAATAAATCTTTTTAATTTATCTCGTTGGGGTAGAGATGCTTAGTTTAATAAATGTCTTAACAAAAATACTGAAAATTAATTATATAAAATTGTAAATGCATGATTTTTAATTAATTGCAATTTTGTTTGTTAGCATTTTGTTTGTGTAGTAATAGGCAGGCATATAATAAAAAAACATCTCTTGTATTTGTAAAAGATACATTCTGGAAGTTAATTATTGTATACCTTTTTTGTGTTCAGCAGAATTTAAAAGTTCAATAAAAATGGAGGATTTTACCCTAACAGATTTGGAAACCTGTTAGGAAATCCTAGCTTAACTATTTTTCAAATTATTGATTGTTGAATCGAGGTTTTAGTTAATTGAAATGTACTTTATAGTAATCAACTCAATTTCAAACCCAGTTTTTCTACTTTGTCTAACCATTTGGAACGCAAAGTGGCATCTGCAGTTTTTATGATTCCGATGTAAGTTACCTTTTTTGTTTTTGCACCACAAAAACCCAGTGTTGTTTTTTTTAGCATATTAACACTTGGCTTGCCATAAACTAATTTGTAATACCAACTCGGTTGATCCAATGTTGTGATAATATGAGCAGTCTTGCCTTTAAGTAATTTGTCCCAAAATATGGAGTTTTCACGGTATTGGAATGCAAATCCCGGTAAGAATACGCGGTCAATAAACCCTTTTGTAACGGCAGGCAATCCACCCCACCAAACAGGATGCACCCAAACTAAATGGTCTGCCCAAATAATTTTTTCCCAAGCTAATACCAGATCAGGTTCTTGAGGTGTTCTTTTTTGATAACCAAATTTTAAATTGGGATCGAATTGCAAATTGGCTATAGTTATTTCTTGTACTTCAGCTTTGCTTTGGAGTGCTCCTTTTTTGTATGCAGATACAATTCCAAAATTTAAGCTTTCAGGATTTGGATGACCATTGATAATGAGGATTTTTTTCATTTTATAATTGTTATAATTTTATATTACAAAAATGTGGATTGAAAAATTAATTCTCTTTGATATATGTTAAGAAATGCTTTTCCGGATTCGGCTAAGTGATTCGGGAGTAATACCTAAATAAGAGGCAATATGGATTAATGGTGTTCTCTGAATTATTTTGGGATGTGCAGTTTGTAAAAAAGCTTGATATTTTTCTTTGGCAGGAACCATTTGTAGTTTTAGTATGCGATCAGCCATGCATAAATAATTTTGTTCAGCCATAATTCGACCTATCTTTTCGCATTTCGGTATAATTTGATACAATTCCTGCATCTTGTCATAAGTTATTGAAAGTGTCTCAGTAGTTTCGATACATTGAATTGCTTCGAATGATTTAGATTGGTTGATGTAACTTGAAAAAGCAGTTACAAAATCAATATCACAGGCTAGGTACGAGGTGATTTCTTTGTCTTCTTTTAAGTGGAAAACACGAATAAGTCCAGTAGTGATAAAATGAATTTTATTTGAAACAGTACCCGTGGTCAATATAAAATCTTTTGGAGAATAGGAGTTGGATTCGAAATAGCCGCAAATTTTATCTAGCTCTTCTTCAGTAAATGAAACTATAGAAAGTAATTGTTTTTTTAAATCGCAATAAGGCATAGATTATATTTGTATTTAATTTAAAACTAAATTAATATATGTTATTTTATAAAGTAATACTTCAATGTTAAAATATCAAAAAAGGAATATTTTTTTAAGAGAATAATTTTTTGTTTTCAGTATTTTATTATTTCAACTTTTACTTTCGATAATCTCTTTTATAATATTAATATGATGCCTAGTATGAATTTTTATAAATCGAATTGTTGGCTTCAAATTCAATTGTCCCATAAAAGGATGTTCGAAATAATTGTTTGCGGAAAGAGTATCTAATTTTTCCAAATTGCTTTTTACTTTTTCAAGATGACTTTTTAATGAATCGGTCGTAAAATCCTCTTGGGGTCTAACCATTTTTGGTGCTTTTACTTTTCCTCTTGGAATTTTATTAAGAGTGAATACTAGAAAACGATTAAAGTTAAAAGTTCTCTTGTAATTGTCCGGATTTGATTTTTGTATTGATTCAAGGACTAAGTTCATGGTTAGTAATGAATGCTCAATATGCCAACCTACTGAAGATTTTGAAACTAATGGATTTATTAATTCTTGATTAGGGATTTTGTTTTCTAACTCGATTAATAGTTTCTTTAGTTCTTCCATTACAATTTTTAATTTAATATTTTTTTAAGTTTTAAAAAATGAAGTCAAATGAGAAATCTGATATACATTTCTTTATAGGAAAGTAAATATAATGTATTCTAATAAAAACCATTAGTTACATAAAAAAATAGTTGAAATCGAGTTTGATTCCTTTTAGCAAAACTACTTTTCGTTTTTTTGCTGGATAAGTAATTCAAGATTTCTTTGTTTGATTGGGTTTCTGTATTGAATGCAATACGGAGTGTGGTATTGATGGCTTTGGAGGAATTTAATTTGTATATCGTTCCATTCGCTTATGCTTAGATTTGGGTTTGTATGTTTTATTTCAAAATATAGATTGGTTCCAATACGTTCAAAACTATCGGTACCAAGATACTCTAAGTCGGCATCGGCCAGTATGGATTCTAATTTTGTTTTAGGCACTTGTGGAATAGAAGTTGCCTGAATCATTCCTGCAATGATTTCAATTTCGTTTTTGGTGTATCCAAACTGAGGTAATTTATCTTCGGCTAACTGGATGCTTACTTCTTCGTGTCCATCAGCAATAGTACTGATAAATCCAGCGTCATGAAATAAAGCAGCTGTTTTTATTAATACTACATCTTCTTCAGGCATGTTCTCTTTGTGAGCAATATATTCAGCCATCCTAATAACATGTTCGGTATGTTTCCAATCATGATAGGTTAAAAAAGGGGCTAAATTCTCTTTTAATGAATTAATAACTGTATAACACAATAAATCCCAGTTTTTCATATGAAGATAATATTTGTTTTTATTGGAATATGGTATGCTTCGCCTGTTCGCTTACGCTCGGATCGGCATTCTTCATTCCGGTTTATGTTTTGGAATCATGGTGATTTCATATACTAATGCTTGGCCTTGTTTCTTAATATACCACCTCTTGCTTCTTTGATGTATTGAATGTACATGAAAGCATGAGGATCCAATTGGCTAACTTCTTCTTTTATTCTCAGTAATTCTAATCGGGTTACAACAGTTATTATAATATCACAATCTGTTTTTTCATGAAATGCATGTGGCAAATATCCTCTTTCTCCCTTAATAACTGTAATTCCTTTGCCAAATTGTTGTACGATTAATGATTTTATTGCCTCACTTTGGGATGAAATAATATGTAAAGAAGTGTATTGTTCTATTCCATGAGCAATGTAATCGAGGCATTTTATAGCCGAAAAATAAGTAACTATAGAATATAAAGCTGTACTTATGCCAAAAGACCATGCTGCACAAAGAAATAGTGTTGAGTTGATTCCAAAAATAACTTCCGATACGTTTAGACCAATTTTTCGGGTAGTAAATAAGGCGAGTATTTCGATACCATCTGCGGCAGCACCACTCCGAATAACAAATCCCATGCCCATTCCTATTAAGCATCCTCCAAATAGAGCAATTAATAAGCGATCTGATGTTACGGGCTGAATGTCTATAAATGTCATACTAGCTGATATCATTATAAAGGTGATTAAACTTTGTATAGCAAAAGTTTTACCCAGAACGGCTTTTCCAATAAATAAAAAAGGAATATTCAATACCAGTACCAAAATGCCAAAAGAGATGTGTGTTATTTCATGAATGAGTATTGAAGCTCCTATGACACCTCCGTCCAAAAATTTATTGGGAATCATAAAACCTTTTAAAGCTAATGTGATGAAAGCAACACCAACCAAATTGAGGATAATATTTTTCAGTTCGAATATTTCTTTCCAGTCGATAGGTTCTTGGTTGAATTTCATATTTTCTTTGGTTTTAATCGTGAGGTTAGTGTGAAAATACGTGTACAGTATTAAAAGACAATTAGTTATTGTTGTAAATTTAAGAAAAATACTTCTTTTGTAGTGTGTTTATCTAATAAAATTATGCTTTAACCCTTTTAATAGAATATCCTTAAGATTTTATGGAGATTCAAATAATAAAATCACTAAATTTGATATGTTTTAAATTTCAAATACCTCAAAATCTATCTGTTACTTTTCTTTTCCAAAAAAGACATTGACCTATAAAATTATTATTTATTAAAATTTAAATAAAATTATTATGGGTAAAAAAGTAACCATCACATTGACTGTTCAAACTAGCGGTCTTTATGGAATGAGTAGTCCAACACAATCACAAATTGATAGCCAGTGTTCTATAGCCGATGATAATTCTGGAAGTTCGTCAAATGGAACTTTGGAAGATTTTTTATCAAACGTATATAACGATTATGATGTAAAGTGGATTGGGGCATCAAATGATAATGGATTTACAGTAGCTATAGACAATATTGTTTCTAAGTCTGGGAGTATTTTTGATTCCACAACACTTAACGGAAGCGGTGGAAGGTCAGGAAATGTAACGGGTAAGGTAAAAAAAAACACACCGAACCTACAGATTGATACCTACACAATTAATTTCAGTGTATTTGATAGTGGAAATGCTTCCAAGTCATTTAGCATTGACCCCAAATTGCAGTCAAATCCTTGATTCTATTATCTTTCAATAAAGCTGAAATGCTTACTTCTTTTTTAGAAAAAAATCATAAGGCTAATTTAAAAATTATAAACTAGGTTTTATCCATTTCTCTTCCCTAGAATCTTCCCATTATATTAAAATTATAGGTTTATTAAAAACACGTGTATTAATTTAAATAAATCAAATATTATGGACAAAATTGTAATAATAGAATTAAATGCAGAAGCAAAAAAACTCTATTCATTGAATGAACCACCACAAAAAAGTGTAGACAAAGAATGTGCATTGAGAGACAATCATAACGGGAAAAGTCCAAACGGGAAAATCGAGGATTTTATATCGAATGTACATCTCAATAAGCGGGTCATATGGGTAGGTGACACGAAAGACGAAGGTTATACTGTTTCAATAGACAGTATCGTTTATTTACCCAATCCCAACGATCCAGATGATTTGGATTTTTTTCATACCAAAACCGTTAGTGGGACTGGAGGAAGCACCGGAATTGTTACTGCAATTGTAAAAAATGATGAAAGACTGATTAATAAACAGGATATTTACACTGTTAATTTCAGTATTTACGAGAATGGTTTAGCCCCCAAATGTTTTCGTATCGACCCAAAACTAGCTGGGAATCCATGAAGGTATTTCTATTATTTGGCAATTTCACTAAAGTGATTGTTTTGTTATGCTTTATATTTTTTCAAGGCTTACATGTTTATGCCCAGAATCAAAAAGTAGCCGATAGTCTAATCAAAATTTATAAAGACGATAAATTTTTAAATAATGTTGAGAAACTGGAATTGCTGCGAAATTTGGCTTTTAACGAGACTGCTAATTTTGAATTATCATTAAAGTTTTCTGAAGAACTCATCGCGTTGTCAAAGGCAGAAAACAACTATTTATATTTGCATAGGGGATATTATCAAAAAGGAAATAAAAAGAGACTTGGCGGAAATTTGAATCAAGCTTTAGATTCTTACTTCAAGAGTGCTCAAGCCGCCATAAAAGCAGGATATGCCGCAGGAGAAGGCGCATCATATTCCTCTATAGCAGATGTATATTCAGTGATGGGAAATTCCAATAATGCCGAGATATACTATAATAAATCCATTGCAATTTTAAGAAAAACATCAGATACTATTTCCTTGGCAACTGCTTTGTTAAATGCGGGCGACGAGTACTCCAAGAATTACAAATACAAGCAGGCATTGCATTATTTTATAGAATCGGGTTTACTGTTTAAGAAAGTTAATTATCCAATAGGAAAGGCTTATACTTTGGGAGATATTGGGATGGTCTATGCCAAAAAGGGAAGGGATGATCTGGCAATGAAAAACATCGGTGAAGCCATAAAAATACTCGAAACGCTTGGAGATTATTATGCTATTTCAGATTATCTTATTTATATGTCCGATATTTATTTAAAAAGAAATGACTGGGCAACTGCGGTTGCTTATGCGAAAAGAAGTTTGGAGCTGGCTCAAAAAAGAGGACTAAAAGAGCAAATAAGTAAGTCAAATCTTAGTCTTTCTGTTTTATATGAAAAAAGAGGTGATTTACCGAAATCTTTCCAGTATTATAAAAAGCATATTGTATACAGAGACAGCGTAAATAATGTTACATCAGTCCAAAAAATGGCAGATCTAAGAACTAATTTTGAGGTTTCAAAGAAACAGGCAGAAGTCGATTTAATGATGCAACAAAAAAGGAATCAAAAAATAATTACCATTTCTTCCATAGTTTCATTGGTTCTTGTTTTCTTTATTGCAGTTGGTTTGTTCAGAAGATATCGTTTTATCAAGAAAACGAATATTATCATTGAAGCTGAAAGAAAAAGATCAGATACTTTATTGTTGAATATCCTTCCTGAAGAAACAGCATTTGAATTAAAAGAAAG
>NZ_DASTTN010000439.1:0-6645 GCF_035760125.1 Flavobacterium sp. | reverse complement strand
TTACTTTTTTGCTTTTTGTAAAAATCACTTTGCCTAATGCATCAATTAATTTTGCTTCAACTACTTGATTTTTTTCAGCAACGGTCCCTAAATTTTTAAGTTTGACCTCTACATTCAAACTTCCGTTTTTGTAGTTGACATCAAGATCGGGTTTTGCAAAAAAATCATTAATCCGAATGTCGGCGGTGCTGTACAAAGAAACAGTGCGGTCAATTCCTGAAAGTCTCCAAAAATCTTGATCTTCCATATAGGAACCGTCACTCCAACGGTAAACCTCGACGGAGATATCATTTTTTCCTTGTTTCACATACTTGGTAATATCAAATTCCGCTGGACTTTTGGTATTTTCAGTATAGCCAACCTTTTCACCATTAACCCAAATATACATTGCAGAAGTTCCTGCTTCAAAGTGAAGAAACACATGGCGATTGTCCCAGTTTTTTGGTAGAACAAACTCTCTCTTATATGACCCGACAGGATTATCCGAGTGATCAATAAAAGGTTCGTTGTTAGGAAAAGGATACGTTATATTGGTGTAGATTGGAATTCCATAACCTTTTAATTCCCAATTGGAGGGAACCTGAATTTCTTTCCAATTACTAGTGTTATAAGCATTTTTATAAAAATCAGTTGGTCGTTTTTCTGGTGTAGGTGACCAATTAAATTTCCAATTACCATTCAAATTCATGTACCATGGCGAAGCAGCATAATCATCGGCTATTGCTGTTTTTTCATCAGAATAAGGAACGAAAGCGGCGCGGGCAGGTTCCCTGTTTATCTGAAAAACAGAAGGATTTTCCCAATCGTTTGTCTGTGAAAAAGAAATCATATTCATTGTCAACAGAAAAAATAAAGCTATTTTTTTCATCATTACTATTCTTAAATTTTTATTCAGAACAATTCGGGATAATATTTTGCAATCAATTGTTGATCCTCCGCACTGAGGTCTTTCAGGGATACAGGTACATCCTGCGGGCGCAAGCCTTTCTGATTTATTCGGTTCATCAAAGTCCAATCTTTTACTGGATGCTCAGGACTTGGATCAGCAGGTTCACTGGCCGGAAGGTCATATCGTGTAAAGTCAATCACCTTTTCGGGCGTGTTTTTATGCCAATCCCGTAATAATGCCAACCTGAAGCTTTTGTTCATAAACCAACGTATTTCTTCGTTGCCATTTGAATTTCCGATCCCTAGCCCTTTCTCTTCAAAACGATAATTCCACTTTTCATTGTTTGGGTAATGCTTGCGCCAAATTTCACCATACTCCCCGAATGTGATGAATTGAACATCTGGCCATCTTTTTTTTGTATCGCCAACCCATTTTTCCATAGCTTGCAAGATAAATTTATCTCCCCAGTCATTTCGTTCTGGTTTTTTTACCAATTGAGCTTCCCAAATATTTGGTATCCAGCCAAAACCATTAAGTTCAAACCCACGGTCGAAGTGGAGAGATTGGGTATGCATAACGGAGTAATGCCCCATTTCTAGCCCTAATTCGCAATAGCTTTCTATGGGGCCTACTCCACGTCTGCTGGAAGCTCCGTTAAAAGGTGTAGTTCCCTCAATACCCCCACTCTGTCTGGCGCATAGAAAATCCACACTCCAACCATCCAAGTTGACACAATCAATAAAATCAGCTTTGCTTTGGGCTGGTTTGCAATAATGCTCCTTTGATGGGTAATATGGATAAGAAGGAGAACCATCTGCCCCTCCTCCATCTACTGCATGCTGGCTCCATATTACTGCATGAGCCACATGTATTTTTTCTACTTCAGCAAGATAGCGTAGGCTTTCAGCTGACATAAATCCTCCTATTATGCATTTTGGACGATATCCACCGCCAACAAAACTGGTAATAGTCTTTAAGGCTTCCGATATTTCTTTGTTAACCCGCTGTCTCGGAAGGTACATGCCGGGAAAATAGCCTGGAAAATAGGTGACTTCATCACCATGTTTCTTTTGGCACTCCGCTGCATAGCTTCTTATATCAGCATAATTATCACGCTTATCTTCAAGTGCATTAAGGGTAAATCCCCACGTAAGACGACCATCAGGGTTGTTCTTCATAAAGGCTTCGCGAATACTGCGCACTACCTCCAACGTATGAATTTCTGATTCGTCAATGTCAAGTAATTTAACATCCCTTGAAACTTCCCAAGGCGTTGTACGAATCATTATGCAAAGGGTTACAAACCTGCCCCCCATCAATGGTTGTACTGATAAAAAAGGAGGAAGTTCATTTGCTGCAAATAAACTGTTTCCCATTGCAGATGCGGCCATAAAACCAGCCGATGCTAACACTGTATTCTTAATAAAATCGCGCCTTTCCATTTTAAAAACTATTTTGTTATTAGAGTAGTTGAATCTTAATTATTAAACGTTGTCGGTAATACCATTCCATAATCCCTCTTGATTGAATCTATGAGTTCAAGTATTCCAGCCTGTTTCCATAAATAATCAAATCGTTGTTTTTTAACTTAGTACTGTCCCTTAAAATAATTAGCTCCCCACAAACTGTATCTTTTTTTCTGGGTCTCTATTTTTGCCTGAAAATCAGACCAATTCTTTTTCTCTTTTGGAGACCAAAGCACTTCACTTAAAGCACTCAAACGTGGAAAGATCATATATTCCACTTTGGCTGAATTTTTTATATACTCTGCCCAAACATTACCTTGCGCTCCCATTATATACTTAGCCTCTTGCTTGCTCAATTCCTTAGGAACAGGTTCATAACTGTACACTTTTTCCAAGTTTATATAACCGCCTATAGTTACTTCTTTTTCATTTTTGGTTTGTGAATAATCCAAATAAACATGACTACTTGGAGACATAATTACATAATGTTTATCTCTGGCTGCAGTTATACCTCCAGTTTCACCTCTCCAACTCATTACAACTGCATTTGGGGCAATGCCGCCTTCCAGAATTTCGTCCCAACCTATTATTGTTCTTCCTTTTCCATTAATATATTTCTCCATGCGCTGGATAAAATAACTTTGAAGTTCATGCTCGTCTTTCAATCCTTTTTCTTTTATCAGGTTTTGACAAAACTCACTTCTTTTCCAATTATTTTTAGGCGATTCGTCTCCACCAATATGGATGTATTTTGAAGGAAACAAGGTCACCAATTCATCGATAACATCTTGCAAAAATTTGAATGTATATTCAGTTGGAACATAAACATCATTAAAAACATCCCATGTTTCCTGAACAAGCTTTATTTTTCCGCTTGCCAATTCTTGTCTGCTTTTATCTGAAATCATTTCATCTGTGAGTTGTTCCGTTTTTTCTTCTGGGAAACAGCTCAACTGAGGATATGCAGCAATCGCGGCACTACTGTGTCCCGGCATTTCGATTTCCGGGATTACAGTAATAAAACGATCCGCAGCATATTTTACGATATCTTTTATTTCTTCATGAGTATAAAATCCACCTTCGGGAGTATTATCGCTTCCTGTACCGGGTTCATGGCCAATAATGGTTCCGTTTCTTTTGGAACCTATTTCTGTCAGCCTAGGGTATTTTTTAATTTCAATTCTCCAACCTTGATCGTCCGTTAGATGCCAATGAAAATAATTCATTTTATGCAAAGCCAAATAATCAATGTATTTTTTCACAAAGGCTACCTGAAAAAAGTGACGCCCAACATCTAACATAGCTCCTCTGTAAGCAAAACGGGGCTCGTCTTTCACATTAACCGAAGCTACTACTAGATTATTGCTTTTTTCTACGGGCAACAATTGAATTAATGTTTGCATACCGTAAAAGGTACCAATTGGAGAATTCCCCTCAATTACAACTCTTTTTTCATCTGACACTAAACTATAGCCTTCACTTTTAAGTCCCTCTATATCCTTGCGACTCTTCAACTTAATACAATTTTCATCTGCTTTTTTAACGACTGGTAATTCAAAACCGTAATAATCCTTTAAATATTTATTCAAGAAGGCTACGGTCTTCTTATTTTCATCATTGGTAACAACCAGACTGGTTTTAGTATTAATTATAAAACTCCCAGCGCTCTTGATAACTTCTACCGGCTGAGGAATGATACTTACTTCCTGTGCAAATGACACAGCATTACATAAAAGAAGTAAAGCGATAAATGATTTAACCATAATTATTTATATAAATCGTTGGGCGCAATTAATTTTAAACAGATAAATGATATAAGTGTTATTAACCTGAGTTCGATTATCGATTTTTTTTAATGATGACAAAAAAGCAAAGTGACTCCCTTTGAGCCCCGATTGCTTCACCAATATTTTTTAGCTTACTGAACAATAGAAAATTATTGATTCATTAAAAAACGATTACTCGAAAAAAGTTTACTATTTCAATACTTCTGTTATTTCTTTAGCTATAGGATGTTCTGCTTTAAACGTATATCCCATCAGCTTAGCAATGGTTTGGGCAAATTGTTGTTGATAGAGCTGCCCTTCTATTTTCATTTCTCCTTTGCCATTAATTCCAGCTCCCATAGCGGCAAACCATATTTCGGATGCGTCCTGAATAGAACTGCCATGATCAGTCCATTCCTGTTTTACTCTATCACCACGACCATGATCTGTCGTGATGAATAAAGCTGTTTTATTTTTATATTTCGGGTCATTTTGTACAAACTCCCAAATTTGTTTAATCCATGCATCAACCTGATGAGCGGCATCCAAATAAGAACGATATTGACCTGAATGTGCCCACTCATCTGTTTCTCCAAAAGCAACAAACAATACTTTTGGCTTATTTATTTTTAATTCCTCCAAGGCTTCATACTGCGTAAACACATCTAAGCACTCGTCGGCATGGAAAGGCTTATAAGAATCGTTAAGCATGTTATTGATCAGCTTCTGCTGTTCCGTTGGGGTATTCCCTCCAATATTGTCAAAAGCAGAAGCCACGGGGATTCCGCTTCGTTTTTCATTTAAAATTCGGTCAAATGCTTCCCATGCGCCAAAAGCCGCCACTTTTCCTTTTAGTTTTGGTTGTTGGTTTAAAAACTCTAGTACGGTAACATGTGGATTCGGAGCATAATCATTTGAATCTATGGCAGGATCTCCATAACCAGTCATTATTTCGCTATAACCCGGATAGCTGAACCAATGCGGATTGGCATTATTTACTTTACTTCCATAATTTCTGTTGCCATATAATTGTCCTTTTGAAGCAACAACTGACCACATAAATGGCATCAATTTTTCTCTACGTTCTTTAATATCAGCACTCCAGTATTCATTAAAAATATAGGTGCTGTCCCCTTGATTAAATTTTTTGTCTTTGGCGATTGTCTGATCCATTCCTTCAAAAAGCTCATGCCATCTTAGACCATCCGTCGTTATGATGATAATGTTTTCTGCCTGTTGTGCATAAGATAAAGCACCCGTAAAAATCAGCAATAGTAATAATGATTTTTTCATACGTCGATATTAAATATTTTTATCAGCTAGAATATTTGGGTGGTTTTTGCTCATATTGACAATCAATTCTCCAAACAAAGTATTGGCCCATGCAAACCATTTGCGTGTGAATTTTTTTGCGTCGTCTTTATGAATCGATTCGTGCATAAATCCTGTATCAGCATGAGTTTTCTTCAAGGTGCTGATGCAATTTCGAATTTCGTTTTCATCCACACTCGTGATGGCTCTCAGAATGATACTCATTGGCCAAATCGTGTCGGCTCCGGTGTGTGGTCCACCAATTCCTTCAGCTGCTTTTCCTTTGTAGAAAAATGGGTTGTTTTCTGAAAGAACTACTTTTCGGGTATTTAAATACAAAGGGCTGTCTGGTTTTATGGCGCCCAAATAAGGCAACGATAATAGTGAAGGTACATTGGCATCATCCATGAAATGGAAACTACCATAACCGTTTACTTCAAATGCAATGATTTCACCAAATTTAGGGTGGGTAATAATTCCGTTTTCTTTCAGTCCTTTTTGAACTTCAGCTCTCAATTCGGTCGCTTTTTTTACGATTTCATCATCTTTCAAAGCCGGAGTCGAACACATTTCAATCATGTATCCCAATATTTCGATGGCAAACATATTGCTTGGGATCAAATATCCGAACAAGGTGCTGTCGTCACTCGGGCGAAAAGTAGAAACAATCAATCCACAAGGTTTTACTGGATAGCCATAACCGGAAAGAGCCACACCATCAGTAGCCCATTCTGTTTCCCTTTGAAAAGTATAAGGCCCTTTGTCTGTCCAGCGCTGTTGTTCTTTGAACGTTTGCAAAACCAAATGCATGGCTTTTTTCCAATCCCCATCGAACATCGAGATATCACCGGTTTCCTTCCAATAGCCATGTGCCAAGCGAACTGGATAACACAAACTGTCTATCTCCCATTTGCGTTCATGGATTCCAGGCTTCATAGTTGTAAAATCACTTTTCCACTCGCTCTCCTGATTGAAATCTTTGTAAAAGGCATTTGCATAAGGGTCTAACAAAATACATTTCGTCTGGCGGTTGATAACCCCTTTTACCAATTCTTTTAGTTTCTTATCTTCTTTTACAAATGGAAGATAAGGCCAAATTTGAGCGGTAGAATCTCTCAACCACATCGCATCAATATCACCCGTTATCACATAAGTATCCGGTTTTCCATCGATGATTTCAAAATCAACAGTTGTGTCCAAAGTGTTTGGAAAA
>NZ_DASTTN010000438.1:0-5991 GCF_035760125.1 Flavobacterium sp. | reverse complement strand
CCAAAAATGCAATTTCGAATGTGTATATTTTTTCGGTTTCCTCTTTTATGGAACTGCGCCATTGCACTATTTCGAATCTGTTTCCAAAAACGCTGAAAGCAGAATACATCAAGCAAATCAATACCTCTGGAGTTTAAATCTAATCTAAATTTTAATAAAATGATAATAACCATTCTTTTACTCGCATTAGGGGCTTTGCTTTTTGCGATTTGTTTTAAATCCGTCGAATTTTTTGAAAAAATCTAAATTATGACTGCACTATTTATTATAGCACTTGCCGTATTCGGTTATTTGGTTTACGTATTAATCAAACCGGAAAAATTTTAAAAAATGAAAATGGCAACATTTAAAAAACTAGCAGCAGTTTTTATAGCTTGGATTATTGCTTTAATAATGCTCTACTACGTTTATATAAAAGCCAAAATTTTATTTAATTTCTAACAAACAAAATATGAACACAGAATTTTTTGGAGTCATCAGTATTTTTATCGTCTCGGTAGTTTTGGCCATTCCCGTTGGTAGGTATATAGCCAAAGTGTATTTGGGTGATAAAACGATGCTTGATGTAATTTTCAATCCAATTGAAAAATTTATTTTCAAAATCAGTGGTATCAATTCTACTGAAGAAATGAACTGGAAGCAACACTTAAAAGCACTTTTGAGTGTCAATATGGTCTGGTTCTTTCTTTGCTTTTTTGTTTTAATCTTTCAAGGAAGCTTACCGTTAAATCCTGATGGGAACCCATCTATGACACCGGATTTGGCCTTTAATACCGCTATTTCGTTTGTCGTAAACTGCAATTTGCAGCATTATTCGGGAGAAACGGGGCTTTCTTATCTGTCCCAACTGTTTTTAATGTTCCTGCAATTTGTTTCGGCAGGTATAGGAATGGCAGCCGCTGCAATGGTATTTGTGGCGATGAGAGAGAAAACCACTGATAAACTAGGAAATTTTTATAATTTTTTTATCAAAAGTTGTACCCGTATTTTATTGCCGCTTTCTGCTATTGTGGCTATTATTCTGGTATTTAGCGGAACTCCAATGACATTTGAAGGAAAAGATAAAATCGTGACTTTGCAAGGTAATACAGTTGAGGTTTCCCGAGGACCGGCTGCTGCATTTATTGGAATCAAACATATCGGAACGAACGGAGGTGGCTTTTTTGGAGCGAATTCGGCACATCCTTTGGAAAATCCAACTTATTTCACCAATGCAGTTGAGTTGTGGGCACAGTTAATCATTCCGTTTGCGATGATTTTTGCTTTGGGCTTTTTCCTTAACAAAAGGAAGCTATCATATATCGTTTTTGGAGTAATGACGGTTGGGTTTTTAATGCTCGTTATACCTACCGTAATCAGTGAACTTAACGGAAATCCAGCAATCGAAAGGATGGGAATTTCCCAATCAACTGGAGCCATGGAAGGTAAGGAAGTCCGTTTTGGCCCCGCCATTTCAGGATTTTGGAGTATTGCTACGACTGTAATTTCTACAGGTTCGGTAAATAGTATGCACGATAGTTCGATGCCAGTTTCCGGCGCCATGCAATTATTGGCTATGATGGTCAATGCGTTTTATGGCGGCTGTGGAGTAGGGTGGCTGAATTTTTACATCTTTATAATTCTTGCGGTATTCATTTCAGGTTTAATGGTGGGACGAACACCGGAATTCTTAGGAAAGAAAATTGAAGCTAGAGAAGTGAAAATCGCTGCCATCATTGCCATTCTGCATCCTTTATTAATATTGGCAGGGACAGCTTTGGCATCTTATTTTGCTGCCAATAATACTGCAATGGGTTATTGGTTTTCAGGAAATGCCGCTGGATGGCTGAATAATCCTGGACATCATGGATTCTCCGAAATGTTATATGAATACACTTCGAGTGCGGCTAATAACGGTTCAGGCTTTGAAGGTTTGGGAGATAACAATCCATTTTGGAATATAACCACTGGAATTGTGTTGTTATTGAGTCGTTTCATTCCAATCATTGGACCATTGGCTATTGCAGGATTGTTGGCTAATAAAAAATACATTCCTGAAAGTGCCGGAACTTTAAAAACAGACACTCCCATTTTTGGGGTAATGGTTTTTGCCGTAATCGCGATTATCGCTGCTTTGTCTTTCTTTCCAGCATTGGCTTTGGGGCCATTGGCAGAATATTTTACATTAAAATAATATAAAAATGACTAAAAATAAATCCAAATCATTGTTTGAAAGTGAGCAGGTAAAAGAAGCATTAGTACAGTCTTTTGTGAAGCTTAACCCCAAAACAATGTTCAAAAATCCGGTAATGTTTACCGTCGAAATCGGAACTGCTATTATGTTTGCCGTTTGCATTGCCATTTTGTTTGGCGCACACGACCAAGGCAGTTTTGTTTATAATTTTATTGTCTTCTTAATTTTGTTGGCCACACTTTTGTTTGCCAATTTTGCCGAAGCTATAGCTGAAGCCCGTGGAAAAGCACAAGCCGACAGTTTAAGAAAAACACGTGAAGAAACACCTGCACGACAAATTTTTGCCAATGGAGAAATTAAAAATGTAAGTTCTTCAGCTTTGAAAAAAGGGGATGTTTTTATCTGTGAAGCTGGGGATTTAATTGCCACGGATGGAGAAATCATCGAAGGACTAGCTACTATCGACGAAAGTGCCATTACCGGAGAAAGTGCTCCCGTAATTCGTGAAGCGGGTGGTGATAAATCGTCTGTTACCGGAGGAACAAAAGTATTGTCAGATAAAATTAAAGTAATCGTGACCAATGAACCAGGAGAAAGTTTCCTTGATAAAATGATTGCTTTGGTAGAAGGCGCCAGCCGTCAGAAAACACCAAATGAAATTGCTTTGACGATTCTTTTGGCAGCGTTTACCTTAATATTCGTGATTGTTTGTGTGACTTTGAAACCTTTTGCAGATTATGCCAACGCACCAATTACAATTGCGGCCTTCATTTCTCTTTTCGTATGCTTAATCCCAACCACGATTGGAGGTTTGCTTTCTGCGATTGGGATTGCGGGTATGGACAGAGCATTGCGTGCCAACGTAATTACTAAATCAGGTAAAGCGGTGGAAACTGCCGGAGATATTGATGTATTGCTTTTGGATAAAACAGGAACAATCACTATCGGAAATAGAAAAGCAACTCGTTTTTATCCTGCAAAAGGGATTTTGGAAGAGGATTTTATCAAGTCCGCGGTATTAAGTTCACTAGCCGATGATACGCCGGAAGGGAAAAGTATTGTGGAATTGGCTGGACTAGAATTGGCTCAAAAATTATCTATTGAAGGCGCTGTTTTAATCAAATTTACTGCCGAAACCAGAACCAGCGGTGTTGTTTTGAAAGACGGAACCAATATTAGAAAAGGAGCTCAGGATGCTGCCAAAAATATTGTGCAACAAGTCGGTAATGTATTTCCTGAAGATATTTCTCAAATCGTTATTGCTATTTCTTCAAAAGGAGGAACACCCTTAGTGGTTGTTAAAAACAGCGAAGTTCAAGGTGTTATCGAATTGCAGGATATTATCAAAACGGGAATGAAAGAGCGTTTTGAACGTTTGAGAAAAATGGGTGTAAAAACCGTGATGGTTACCGGAGATAATCCTTTGACCGCCAAATTTATTGCCGAAAAAGCTGGTGTAGATGATTTTATAGCCGAAGCCAAACCTGAGGACAAGATGAACTATATCAAGAATGAGCAACAAAATGGTAAACTCGTGGCGATGATGGGTGACGGTACCAATGATGCACCCGCTCTTGCACAAGCCGATGTTGGTGTTGCAATGAACAGTGGTACTCAAGCTGCAAAAGAAGCTGGTAATATGGTCGATTTGGACAATGACCCAACTAAGTTAATTGAAATTATTGAAATTGGAAAACAGCTATTGATGACTAGAGGAACACTTACAACATTCTCTATTGCAAACGACGTAGCTAAATATTTTGCTATTGTTCCTGCGCTTTTTATTGCTGCAATTCCTGCTCTTCAAGGATTAAACATTATGCATCTACACAGTCCGGAAAGTGCCATTTTATCGGCGGTGATTTTCAATGCGATTATCATTCCGATATTGATTCCACTGGCATTGAGAGGGGTTGATTATAAACCAATCGGTGCAAGCGCTATTTTGAAAAGAAACCTGTTGATTTATGGCTTGGGAGGAGTAATTGTTCCTTTTATAGGGATTAAATTAATTGATTTGGTCGTAACATTATTTATGTAAAAATAGGTAGAGTCGTTGCAATGTAACGTCTCTACCAAAAAATAAAACAAAATGAAAAACATATTTTCAATATTAAAATTTACTGCAGTAACGGTCGTTTTATTCGCAATAATTTATCCTTTGGCAATCTATGGAATTGCACAATTTGCCCCAAATAAGGGAAAAGGGGAAACTGTTTCTGTGAATGGAAAAGTAGTGGGTTATCAAAAAATTGGACAAAAATTTGATAAGTCGAATTATTTCTGGGGTCGACCTTCGGCCGTGGACTATAATGCTGCCGGAAGTGGTGGAAGTAACAAAGGACCGAGCAATCCCGAATATTTGGCTTTGGTTCAAAGGAGAATTGATGCTTTTTTGATTGCGCATCCCTATCTGAAAAAATCAGAAATTCCATCGGATATGGTGACGGCTTCGGGTAGTGGTTTGGATCCAAATATTTCACCGGAAGGCGCTTTGATTCAGGTAAAAAGAGTGGCAAATGCTAGAAATTTTTCTGAAGAAAAAGTGAAAGAATTGGTAGAATCTAAAATAAATAAACCATTTTTAATAGGAGTTTCAACGGTGAATGTGCTGGAATTGAATGTGGCTTTGGATGAGTTGAAATAATGGAAATTTCAATTTCAATGGTAATAACAATATCAAATTTTGATTATTTGCCGGTAGAAATGTAATCTCTTAGAATAGAATCCCGAACTTTGAATAGCAGAGAAATGAATCAACCGTTTGTTTAACTTATGGATAACGAAAAAGAAAATAATGTTAAGCATTTTCTGGATTTAATTCAGAAATCACGCCGTGGAAAGTTTAAAATTTA
Source organism: Flavobacterium sp. (assembly GCF_035760125.1). Taxonomy (GTDB): domain Bacteria; phylum Bacteroidota; class Bacteroidia; order Flavobacteriales; family Flavobacteriaceae; genus Flavobacterium. The sequence continues at coordinate 963 of NZ_DASTTN010000438.1, read as the reverse complement.
CATTGGCATGAGTGCCGGTGTGGGCAAAACTTATAGAATGCTGCAGGAAGCGCACACACTGTTGAAAAACGGTATTGATGTAAAAATTGGTTATATCGAGACACATAATCGTAAAGAGACACAAGATTTGTTGGATGGATTGCCAATAATCCCACGTCGGACTATTTTCTACAAAGGAAAACAACTTGAAGAGATGGATGTGCAAGCGATTATCAATTTACGGCCAGAAGTAGTAATTGTTGATGAATTGGCTCATACCAATATTGAAGGAAGCAAAAACGAAAAGCGTTGGCAAGATGTTTTGGAGATTCTGGAATCGGGAATCAATGTGATTTCTGCGGTAAATATTCAGCATATAGAGAGTTTGAATCAAGACGTAAAGTTAATTACCAATGTTGATGTTCTAGAAAGGGTTCCGGATAATGTGTTGCGATTAGCAGATGAGGTTGTCAATATTGACTTGACTTCGGAGGATTTGATTACGCGTTTGAAGGAAGGTAAAATTTATACCGCCGATAAAATTCAGACCGCTTTGAGTAATTTTTTTAAGGCAGACCAAATTTTACAATTGCGGGAATTGGCTTTGCGCGAAGTGGCGAGTCAAGTGGTTCGAAAAGTAGAAAATGAAGTCCCTAAAAACCATGCTTTGCGCCATGAAAGGTTATTGGCCTGTATAAGCAGTAACGATAAAACAGCCAAAATTGTGATTCGGAAAACAGCTCGATTAGCCAGTTATTACAATAGCGACTGGTATGTTCTTTATGTGGAAACCCCCAAAGAAAGCCCTGATAAAATAGCGCTTGACAAACAACGACACTTGATTAATAATTTCAAATTGGCCACACAATTGGGGGCCGAAGTAATTAAAGTGGAAGCTAAAAATATTACGAATGCCATGATGGAAGTGGTTAAGCAAAAGCAAATCACAACGGTTTGTATAGGGAAACCCCATTTCAATTTGTT
>NZ_DASTTN010000437.1:0-15529 GCF_035760125.1 Flavobacterium sp. | reverse complement strand
TTAAACTGCTAAAAAGAGCATTACCGGGGCCTTATACATTTATTTTGCCTGGTAATAATAATTTGCCTAAAGAGTTTAAAAAGAAAACAACTGTTGGTATCCGTGTTCCTGATAATTCAATCGTGTTAGAAATAGTTCGTCAACTTGGAAATCCAATTGTTTCAACATCCATTCGAGATGAAGATGAAGTAATCGAATACACAACCGATCCAGAGCTTATTTTTGAAAAATGGCAAAATTTAGTTGACTTAGTTATCGATGGAGGTTATGGGGATAATATTGGGTCAACTATTATCGATTTATCAGGAGATGAACCTATTGTAGTTAGAGAAGGTAAGGGAAGCTTGGATATTATTTAAAATATATTCAATTGTCATAAATAATAAATTGGTCAAACAAAAAACAGGATTTCGGTTCTGTTTTTTTTATATAGCTATTTTACGGTGGGAATATGTATAAAAAAAACGCCTCGAATTTCGAGGCGTTTTAAAAACTTTAAGATGATTTATTTTTGAACCGGCGCTGCTGCAGCTGTTGGTTTTTTCATTTCTTTTTCAACCATATCATAAAACTGATCTATTTTTGGCATTACATAGATACGAGTTCTTCTGTTTTTAGATTTGTTTTCTGGAGAATCATTAGGCACCAAAGGTACATAAGAACTTCTACCAGCAGCAATTAACTGTTCTGGTTTTACACCTAAATCATTAGATAAAATACGGATAATAGCTGTAGAACGTTTAACACTTAAATCCCAGTTGTCAATTAAACAAGAATTTCCTTTTAGCACATCAGTATCAGTATGACCTTCAACCATACATTCAAAATCTGGTTTGTCGTTAACAACTTTGGCAACTTTAGACAAAACTCCTTTTGCTTTATCACTTACTTCATAACTACCGCTTTTGAATAACATTTTATCAGAAATAGATATAAAAACTACACCTTTATCAACATTAATTTCGATATCTGTATCATTCATTCCAACAACTGATTTCAAACTTGTAACAACTGCAAGAGTAACACTGTCTTTTTTAGTCAAAGCATCTTGCATTCTGCTTATTTTTAAATCTTTCTCTTTGATTGATTCTAAAGCTTTCTCGATATTTTCGGCTCCCTTAGTAGATAAAACCGTCATGTCTTTCGAAGTACTTATCAAGTGTTGATTAGTTTCTCTCAATCCATCTACGGTTGCTTTAAGCCCCGCTTTTTCTTCTAAGCAAGAATTTAGTTTTACTGTACAAGTATTCAACAAATCTTGTGTTTCTTTATTCTTAGCTTCCAAAGCTGCGTATTCTTTTTTAGACACACATGATGTCAAAAGAGCTAAAGCTGATAGAGTGATCATTAATTTTTTCATAGAATGCAAATTTTAATTAAACGTGAATTACAAAGTTAGTTTTTAAATGTTAATTTTAAATGTAAATTATTGTTAAATAAGATCAGCAAAAACTGTGCCATTTTTAACATAATAACCATAAACGATGCTTTTCGTTTTAAAGTATATTTCAATCTGTTTTTTTTCTCTTTTTCTATAATTTCTTAAAAATAGCCCATAAAAAGAAAAATGTGCTCGTATAATAGCCCAACAATGAGCGAATTGACCCTCCAATATGAATTTTACCCCAGCAATCCCGTCCAACAATATTCTAACTATAAGTACTTGAAAAAGAGTGTTTTGTGGTAAATTTTTGGTTAACATCAATAGTGAATTTCTAAAATTTAGAAATGTTTTTTTCGGATTTGCTTGTTGCAAAGTTGCTCCGCCAACATGATAAACTATTGACTCTGAGCAATACTTTATTTTATATCCTTTATTGATGGTTCTCCAACACAAATCAATTTCCTCCTGATGAGCAAAGAAATCTTCGTCAAAACCTTTCAATTCCTTATAAACAAAAGATCGAATAAAAAAGCAAGCGCCAGAAGCCCAAAATATTTCAGTTGCATCATTGTATTGTCCGTTATCTTTTTCCAAAGTATCAAAAATACGCCCACGACAAAAAGGGTAGCCAAACTGATCTATAAATCCACCACCAGCTCCCGCATACTCAAAATGATCTTTCTTTTTAAAATCTAATATTTTGGGTTGGATAATTGCCGTTTCGGGTTCAGCCTCAAAAGTTTCCAAAATAGGTTTCAACCAATTTTCAGTCACTTCAATATCTGAATTTACCAGAGCATAAATTTCGGCATCTATATGCTGTAAAGCATCATTATATCCGCCAGCAAAACCTTGATTGGTTTCGTTCTGTACAATTTTGATAGTCGGATAATTATTTTTTACAAATGCAATTGATTCATCTGTTGAGGCATTATCGGCAACATACACGTTTGCTTCGGGAGAATATTGAATTACTGACGGTAAAAACTGTTCTAAAAGTTTTACTCCGTTCCAATTCAGAATTACTACAGCTATTTTCATTTAGATTTTTAGATTGTTGGTATTTTGGATTATTAGATTACTGGACGCTAATATTGCTATAATTGGGTAAATTTTCGAGGAAAGTATATTTTTCATTTTCAAAATCCATTAGACAAAAATAATGATTTAGGCCATTGGTAACCATCAAAAATTCAGCTTCCAAAGTCATATTGTATCGCGCAATTTGATCAAAAGTAGCTTGTGCGATTTTAACTTCGGGTGCTTTACATTCGATTAGTATAAAAATAGTGCCATTGGGATTGAAAACCACCACATCATAACGCTTGCGCAAACCATTGACCATTAAAACTTTCTCGACATTGATCAGGGATTTTGGATATTTTTTTTCTTCCAATAAAAACTGCACCACATGTTGGCGCACCCATTCTTCTGGTGTAAGAATGATGAATTTTTTCCTGATTGCATCAAAAATTGATACTTTATTTTCGCTATTTTTGAAACGAAAACTATAGGAAGGAAAATTGAGTTTTTGCATTAAGCAAAAGTATTAAATAAGTTTTAAGGTTTTGAAATCTAAAATCTAAAATTTGAAATCTAAAATTATAAATGGACGAAGTTGTAAAGATTGTAAATGATATTAAAGGAGGAAACATCAAGCCAATTTATTTTTTGATGGGGGAGGAACCTTATTATATTGACAAATTATCAGAATATATAGAAGCAAATGTTTTATCCGAAGAGGAAAAAGGTTTCAATCAGACCGTTTTGTATGGCAGAGATGTTAGTATAGAAGATATTGTTTCCACAGCAAAACGTTATCCTATGATGGCCGATCGTCAAGTGGTTATTGTAAAAGAAGCTCAGGAATTATCTAGAACGATTGACAAAATAGAAAGTTATGTTGAGAATCCTATGACTTCGACTGTTTTAGTATTTTGTTATAAATACAAAACTTTGGACAAACGAAAAAAAGTCACCAAACTTTTAGCCAAAAACGGAATTGTTTACGAAAGCAAAAAATTATATGAAAATCAAGTAGGGGACTGGATTAAACGTGTCTTAGCAGGGAAAAAATATACTATTGAACCCAAAGCTTCTGCTATGTTAGTAGAGTTTTTAGGAACTGATTTGAGTAAAATAAATAATGAGCTCGAAAAATTGCAAATCATATTGCCTGCCGGAAGTACCATTTCGGCCAAAGACATAGAAGAGAACATCGGATTCAGTAAAGATTATAATGTATTCGAATTGCGAAAAGCCATTGGTGAGCGCAACCAACTCAAAGCCTACAAAATTGCCGAGAATTTTTCCCAAAACCCAAAAGACAATCCACTAGTAATGACAACTGGTTTGGTCTTTGGTTTTTTCATACAATTATTGAAATACCACGGATTGAAGGATAAAAATCCTAAAAATGTAGCTTCGGTATTGGGGGTCAATCCTTTTTTTCTAAAAGATTATGATGTAGCAGTCAAAAATTACCCGATGAAAAAAGTGAGTCAGATTGTTGCTTCATTACGTGATACCGATGTAAAAAGCAAAGGAGTTGGAGCCAATGGTTTATCACAGGCTGATTTGTTAAGAGAAATGCTTTATAAAATATTTAATTAAACAATTACACTATGTTTATTTCTACTAAAAAAATCGATTTCATAATTGGTTTACTTCTCACAGTTCAATTAGCTATGCCACAAAATTCAAAAATAAACACCATTCAATATGCCTCTTATGATACTTATCCCGTTTATTTGAAAGGTGATTTAGGAGTTTCATATACCGCAAATAAAACAACAGTTAAACTTTGGAGTCCCAATGTTGAAGAAGCAAAAATCAATCTTTACAAACAAGGGAACGTAGGTGGTGCCATAACTACTAAAAGTTTAGATTACGACTCGAAAACCGGAGTCTCGCAAATTATTTTAGATGGTAATTATCATAACACCTATTATACTTTACAAGTAAAAAACAAAGGAAATTGGTCTAAAGAAATGCCAGATCCTTACGCAAAGGGTGTTGGCGTAAACGGAAATCGTGGTTTAATCTTCGACCCAAAACAAACGAATCCTTCGAACTGGAAAAATGACAAACAACCTCCTTTAAAATCTGTTTCGGATATTATACTATATGAAGCTCACGTACGGGATTTTTCAATTGACCCATCATCAGGAATAAAAAACAAAGGAAAGTTTCTTGGACTCACAGAAAAAAACACCAAAAATACGTTTGGAGAAGCTACCGGATTGGATCATTTAAAGGAATTGGGAATTACCCATTTACATCTACTTCCGGTGTTTGATTACAAATCCATAGACGAAACTTCATTGGATAAAAACCAATACAATTGGGGATATGATCCTCAGAATTACAACTCTTTAGAAGGATCTTATTCGACTAACCCTTTTGACGGACTAGTTCGCATTCAAGAATACAAACAAATGGTTCTAGCTTTGCATGAAGCCAAAATTCGCCTAGTAATGGATGTAGTTTACAACCACACTAGCTCTACCGATATTTTTGACCAATTGGTTCCAGGTTATTACTATAGAAGTTGGCCTGATGGAAAACGCTCGGACGCAACAGCCTGCGGAAATGAATTTGCCTCCGACCGAATCATGGCCAGACAATTTATGCTGGAATCACTTAAATATTGGGTAAAAGAATATCATATCGATGGATTTCGATTTGACTTAATGGCCGTGCACGATATTGAAACGATGAATGCTATTTCGGCAGAATTAAAGAAAATTGATCCTACAATTTTTCTTTACGGAGAAGGATGGACAGCAGGCGACTCACCTTTACCTATAGAAAAGAGAGCGTTAAAAAACAATGCCAAAAAGTTAAATAATATTTCTGTTTTCTCAGATGACATAAGAGATGGCGTAAAAGGACACTGGTCTAATGTTACCGAAAAAGGTTTTGCAAGCGGTAATCCAAATTACAAAGAAGTAATTCAATTTGGAATTGTAGCTTCAACGAATCATCCCCAAATAAAGTATGATTCAAAAAGAGGTTATGCACAATTTCCATATGCAGACAGCCCCACAAAAGTTATTGGTTATGTTTCCTGTCATGATAACAACACTTTGTACGACAAACTTAAAATAGCCAATCCAAAAGCAACTGAAAAGGAATTGGTGCAAATGGACAAACTAGCCAATACCATCATTTTGACTTCGCAAAGTATTCCTTTTCTACACATGGGAGTAGAAATGAAGCGAACCAAAATGGGAGTGGAGAACTCATATAAGTCGCCAGACAGCATCAATAAAATAGATTGGAACTGGAAACACGAGAATAAAGAATTGGTTCAATACTACGAAAACCTGATTGCGTTAAGAAACAATCATCCCGCATTCAAAATGACATCTGAAAAGATGATTCAGGAGCATTTGGAATTTTTAACATTAGATTCCCCTTTATTAGTTGGATATACTTTAAAAAACAATGCTAATGGAGACAAATGGAAGAACATCAGAGTCTATTTTAATGGAGACGAAAAAGAAATAAAACAAGCCATTGAAGGAACCTGGAAAATGATTTGCAACGGTGAAATTATTAACCAAAATGGTATTGAAACCATTAAAAATCAATCCATAGCTATCCCAAGCAGAAGTGCAATAATTTTGTATCAGGAATAACTATTTTAATTAAAAAATGTTCTAAAAAATACCGATATTTGCACCTCTCTAAAACAAATACCACAATTATGGGAATGAATAAAAATACTATTTTAGGATGGGCTACTCTTATAATGATACTTATGGGGTTATTGCTCATAGGATTAGGCGCCTTTAAATATAGAGATGTTTCAGGTTGGGGGTTTGCCGCAGTTGGAATTGGATTTTTTTCCATTGCCTGGGTATTCAGTTCTTTAAAAGGGCGATTGTAATTTACATTTAGAAACCAATAATTAATCACATAATAAATTAAAACATTTAAATATGTCAGACGATAAGAAAGTAATTTTCTCAATGCAAAAATTGAGTAAAACCTACCAAGGAGCAGACAAACCAGTACTTAAGAACATTTATTTAAGTTTCTTTTACGGAGCCAAAATTGGTATTCTAGGTCTAAATGGTTCTGGTAAATCATCTCTTTTAAAGATTATTGCAGGAGTTGATAAGAACTATCAAGGAGATGTTGTTTTTCAACCAGGTTATACTGTTGGATATTTAGAGCAAGAACCAATTCTTGATGATTCTAAAACCGTTATCGAAATTGTTCGTGAAGGTGCTGCTGAAACAATGGCAGTTTTGGAAGAATACAATCAAATCAATGATTTATTTGGTCTTCCAGAAAACTATGAAGATCCTGATAAAATGGACAAATTAATGGATCGTCAAGCTGCTTTGCAGGACAAAATCGATGCATTAGGAGCTTGGGAAATAGATACGAAGTTAGAAATCGCAATGGATGCTTTGCGTACACCAGAGGGAGATACACCTATCAAAAATCTTTCAGGTGGTGAGCGTCGTCGTGTGGCTTTATGTCGTTTGTTATTACAACAACCAGATGTATTGCTTTTGGATGAGCCAACGAATCACTTGGATGCAGAATCTGTACTTTGGTTAGAACAACATTTAGCACAATATTCAGGAACTGTAATTGCCGTAACGCACGATAGATATTTCTTAGATAATGTAGCAGGTTGGATTTTGGAATTGGATAGAGGAGAAGGTATTCCATGGAAAGGAAACTACTCTTCTTGGTTAGACCAAAAATCAAACCGTATGGCTCAAGAAGAAAAAGTAGCCTCTAAACGTAGAAAAACTTTGGAAAGAGAGTTGGACTGGGTTCGTCAAGGCGCGAAAGGTCGTCAAACCAAACAAAAAGCACGTTTACAGAACTACGATAAATTATTAAATGAAGATCAAAAACAGTTGGACGAAAACTTGGAAATCTATATTCCAAATGGTCCACGTTTGGGAACCAATGTTATCGAAGCCAAAAATGTAGCCAAAGCTTTTGGTGACAAATTATTATATGACAACTTGAACTTTACTTTGCCACAAGCGGGGATTGTTGGAATTATCGGACCAAACGGCGCTGGTAAATCAACCATTTTCAAAATGATAATGGGTGAACAAAAAACTGATAGTGGTGAATTTTCAGTTGGTGATACAGTAAAAATCGCTTATGTAGATCAAGCACACTCTAATATTGATCCAAATAAATCCATTTGGGAAAATTTTGCCGATGGTCAGGAATTGATCATGATGGGTGGAAAGCAAGTAAATTCAAGAGCTTATTTATCGCGTTTCAACTTTGGAGGTGGCGAACAAAATAAAAAAGTATCAATGCTTTCGGGTGGAGAACGTAACCGTTTACACTTGGCAATGACTTTGAAAGAAGAAGGAAACGTATTGCTACTTGATGAGCCAACGAATGATTTGGATGTAAACACACTTCGAGCACTTGAGGAAGGTTTAGAGAATTTCGCTGGTTGTGCCGTAGTGATTTCGCACGACAGATGGTTCTTGGACAGAATTTGTACACACATTCTAGCTTTTGAAGGTGATTCTGAAGTATATTACTTCGAAGGTGGATTCTCTGATTACGAAGAAAACAAAAAGAAACGTTTAGGCGGTGATTTAACCCCAAAACGATTGAAATACAGAAAGTTAATTAGATAATAATTAATTTCTTCTCTAAAATACAAAAGAGGATGTCCACAGAAAGGCATCCTCTTTTTTTTAGACAAAAAAAACTAATCATTTCATTTTATGAGAATTCGTCATCTTCATCACAGTTTCAATTTAAACCAATAATTACCAATCCGAAAACAACTACCATTATAAACGTATCGCTTTCACTATGAATAAAGAGACAAACTTCTTATAAAAATTAAATATTAAGATGTGTCAAATTTATGACATCAATACGTGTTAAGAGATGATATTTATCATAAAACCAGAATTATTCTAAAAATTTTATTTTCAATTCAGGAGTTGGAATCATGCAACTTTCTTTTTTACCATACCAATCGTATCTATTCTTGGCAATGTAGTCGTATAGATAGTTTCTTATTCTAGTCGGAATAACTTTAAAAGCAGTTCCAAACGAAAATATTCCGTTCAAACTTCTAGCAATTTGCAAAGCAGCATCTGACTTGTAATAGTAGGCGATTCCCGGTTCATACAAAACAATGCTGTCAATATTTTTGGCATCAATTCCAATATAGGCAAGGATTTCTTGCCCCAATTCTGATTGTAGTGCCACAAATCGGAAAGTATCTTTTTTATCGTGTTTAATCACGAATTGCACGGCTGAATTGCAGAGATTACAAACGCCATCAAAGAGAATTATTTTTTTGTTGGGAGGGAGGTTTTGCATTTATTTGTTCTTCAGAAATCTACACCTTTTTATTTATAATTTTCACTATTTCTGTTATTCTTGCTAAATGATGGTCATCATGTTCTGCTACAAATAAAAAAATATCCATTGTTCGCATTGGAATTTTTAGTCTTGGGTGAAGCGAGGATTTGAAAACTGTTTCTTCATCAATACTTTCGAGCAATGAAACCGTATGTTCTCTTATCTCTCTAAAACTACTGAGAAGATTTTCAATAGGTGTATCATTATGGTTCGCTAAATCTGTTTTTGTATTCAGCAAGTCTGCAATTCGCAATTCTAACTGATTGTTTATTACATCTTCAAGTCTTCCTGTCCATAAAGGCTCAAGATCAATTAAATGACCAACATTCTCTTTGATTGACCATGTATTATTAATTCTGTCTTCCAAAATTGTAGACGGTATTGATTTGAGTTTTTCCTCAAGTCTTATAGGTGTGCCAGAAAGACGTTCAATAATTGATGGAAAAATATTTTGCTCAGTTTCAAAATTAAATTTTCTGTCAAACCATTTTATTTGTTCCATAATTTATTTGTTTTTAAATACTTCCTAGAATAAATACTACTAACTAAAAACTACTTCTTACCTGCTTCCACAAATTCCAAATCATCCAAACTTACTTTTGAAGTAAACAAGCCGTAATTGACTACTGCTTTGTTTTTCTCAATCTTATCAATGCTTCCCACTGATTTTCCATCCAGCATTCGAACTCTGTCACCAACTTTTAGAATAGGTTTTGGCTTCTCAATTACAGGCTTCAATTTCTTTTCTTTCTTTTCCTTTCGGATTTCTTCCACAACAACTGTAACTTCCTCAATAATTTCCTTTTTCTTCTGAATTATTGCTTTAGCCTCTTTCGGAGTGGCTTTTTTGCGTTTGGAATTTTCAATTTCAATGATTTTCAAAAACTCTCCAATCAGGTCTTTTTTGTTTTTATTATTGAAATATTTCTCGGCAATATCTTCTATTTTTTGACCAATGTAAATTGTCTTTTGATTACTATCATACAATTCCTGATAGCTTTCCAGTTTTTGCTTGATTTTGACATTGATGTTTTCCATCTTTTTACTCTCTTCTCGCGCTCTAGTTTCTTCTTCCTTGAGATTTGTAGAAGTTTTTTCCAATTTCGAGCGTTCCTTTTGCAAATTGGCTATCGTTTTGTCAAAACGAACTTTTCCTATCTCAATTTTCTTTTTGGCACGATTGATTAAACTAAAAGGGATTCCATTTTTCAAAGCCACTTCAAAAGTAAAAGAGCTCCCCGCTTGTCCCAAGACCAATTTATACATCGGTTCTAATGATTTTTCGTCAAATAGCATATTGGCATTGGTTGCATAAGGCAATTCATTAGCCAGAATTTTTAAGTTCGAATAATGCGTGGTGATTAATCCGAATGCTTCACGATGATAAAACTCTTCCAAGAAGATTTCTGCCAAAGCTCCTCCCAATTCCGGATCGGAACCCGTACCGAATTCATCAATCAAGAACATAGTTTTCTTGTTACACTTCTTCAAAAAGTAGTTCATGTTCTTCAAACGGTAACTATAAGTACTTAGGTGATTTTCAATAGATTGATTATCACCAATATCTGTAAGTATTCTATCAAAAAGAAACGTTTCACTGCGTTCATGAACAGGAATCAACATACCCGACTGCAACATCAGTTGCAACAAACCAACAGTTTTCATCGAGATAGTTTTACCACCCGCATTGGGTCCGGAAATAACAATTATTCTGTTTTCCTGACTTAGTTCTATTGTTTGCGGATGCGTAACCTCCTTTTTTTGCTTGTTGTTCAAATACAAAATAGGATGATAGGCATCTCTGAAATATAGACGGCGTTCCTCGGTAATCGTTGGCAATATTCCGCTGATTCTATTGGCGTATTTTGCCTTTGCAGCAATCACATCAATATCACTCAGGAAATCCTGATATTGAATCAGCAGAGGCAAAAACGGACGAATCGCATTTGATAGCTGCTTTAGAATTCTTGTAATTTCCTCTTTTTCTTCATATTCCAAGTTACTTAGTTCGCGAGAATACTTAAGAGTATTTTCGGGTTCAATGTAAGCAATACTTCCTGTTTTAGAACTTCCCAAAATAGAACCTTTCACTTTTCGTCTGTACATGGCTAATACAGCCAAAACACGACGGTTTTGCACAAAACTCTCTTTGATATCATCCAAATACCCTAAGCTGTTGTATTGCGTCAAAGCCGAACCAAAACTTTGATTGACTTTTCCTCGGACTAAATTCATTTCACGACGAATTTCCAATAATCGGGGAGAGGCATTGTCTTTTATCTCTCCGTATTTATCTACCACAGCATCTACAAGCGTAATAATCTCTTTGGTTAATTGAATCCCGGAACCTTTGGCACAAAGATTCGGGTAATAATCATTGAATTTATTTAAAAACGTCAAAAGAACATTCGTCGTTTCTGATATTGTGGCAATTTTTCTAAAACCACCTACTTCAAGAAAACTATCTTCGATGGCGAGAAATTTTATTTCATATGTAATGGCATCAAAACCGTGATTTGGTATAGCATTATTATTCTGAAAAGAGGAAACATACTCTGAAGTTTGCAACAATGCAGCCATCAAAGACTCTTTGTCTCTAAAAGGAGTTATTTCCAAGGCTTTTTGTTTTCCTATGTCGGTATTACAAATTTCGGAAATCGTTTCGAGAACCGTTGGAAATTGTAAATCTTGTAACGTTTTTTCGGTAATGGAGATCATTTAATAATTTGATTTTACGTTACAAAAATAAGGTTATTTAAGAAAGAAACATAGCCTTATTTTGCAGAGATTATAAGAGATAAAATCAAGAAGATTGGATTTTATTTTTAGCTTTTGTTTCAGTCCTTTTGCGAATCTCTTTCAAATCTTCATGTATCTTTGCAAAATAACTTTTGAATATGAACATCAGCTTAATTCCTTCCTGGCAAACCATTTTATCAGACGAAATAAAGAAACCTTATTTCCTTGAATTGTTGAATACTGTTGACCAAGAATATCAAAATTCGGTTTGTTTTCCTCCAAAGGAGTTGATTTTTTCGGCTTTCAATAATTGTTCTTTTGAAAATATAAAAGTGGTCATTATCGGTCAAGATCCCTATCATGGAGATGGTGAGGCGAATGGTTTGTCCTTTTCGGTGAATGATTCGGTTAGAATCCCTCCTTCATTGCGTAATATTTTTAGGGAAATCAATACTGATTTGGATTCTATTTTCATGCCGACATCAGGGAATCTTGAATCTTGGGCAAAACAAGGTGTTTTATTGCTCAACGCATCGTTAACCGTTAAAAAAGACAATCCAAACAGCCACAAACACCTCAACTGGAATCTTTTTACTGATGCAGTTATCCAAAAAATATCGGAAGAAAAAGAAAATGTGGTTTTTATGTTATGGGGAAGTTTTGCACAAAAAAAAGGGGCTAAAATTAATCGGGAAAAACATTTGGTTTTAGAATCAGGTCATCCTTCACCCATGAGTGCCAATCAAGGAAAATGGTTCGGAAATAAACACTTTAGCCAAGCTAATTTGTATTTGGAACAGAATAATTTGGGAAAAATTGATTGGCTGTAATTTCAATTAAACACAAAACATCTTGATCAAACTAAACATCTTGATCTCAAGTGAGGGATAAAAGCTAGCTACCGAAGTAGCGCGGATAGCCCGACCCCGTTGAGGAAAGGGGCTTTATAAGCGGTGCTATAAGTAAGCCCCTTTTCTCAACGGGGGCACTCCCAAGTGATTATTATTTTCACTCCAATGTCAAGGCTCCCAAAATTTCTTCGGATAAAAAGGGACCTCCTGGGTATTTTGCAGTATAATCGAGATTTAGCCAGACTTGATTGTGCTCATCAATATGGTAATTGAGCTGCTTATGATGACTTTCCTCTGGGAATAATATATTTTTTATCAGGAAGTTTACTTTCTCAAGATCACTTCTGTTTCCAATTAAAATTTCGGGATAAATATGGCCTTTGGTGTGAATCAGCCTAGGGGTACCACCAATGGAACGTATACTCGCAGCCATCAAAATGGAATGATCGTCACAGTCACCCGAAAAATAAAGCAAGGATTCATGGGCAGTGGCGATATAATCTCCATTTTTTGGATCGTTTACATAGTTCCAACGACTATTGATTTCTTTGAACACGGCAAAACACTGGATTAAATTTCTGTAATCAGAATAACCTCGAATGTGTTTAAAATGCCTAGTGGTAGCCATGATTGCAAAGTTTCTTACCTTTGGATTCTCGTATTCGATTGCCCTTAAAATCTCATCTTTATTAGGGAATGGCAGTAATTTAGCGATAATAATATCCTGCGGAAACGGATTATTATTCATTGAATACAGCATCGAATTGTAATCGTCGAAAACAGAATTGAAATTAAAACTCCCAAATAAACTTCCATAAATAAGCATCAATAAATAAAGCGCTAAACAAATTATACTTATGGTCCGCAATGCATATAAAAAGCCATAAATTACAGCAAAAACGAAAATAAAAAGTAGTATTCTATCTAGACCAAAATACCATAACGGATCAATTAAATTTTGGTGAAGTACTATAAATAAAGGAATTGTAATAAGAATACTTAAAAGAAAGATAACAAAACTATCCCAAGGTTTTTTCAACTGAAACTTGGACTTTACTAAATGAAAATTCGTTTTGTTAAGTTGTATCATAATACCCAAAAGTAGGGACTTGGATTGCTTTTTGTAAAAGTACTTTTTTTTCTTTTAAGTTACTAAGTTTCTAACATACTAAGTTTTTTCAAAGTTGCTAAGTTGCTAAGAGTCTTAGAAGCTTAACAACTTAGTGTCTCAGAAACTTTTTTAAACATTAATATCCTTAAAATCATTCAAAATAGCATAGCGAATCATATTTGTAAATGCTTCATTGTCCAATTTTGGAATTTCAAGAATTGAATTCAGCAAAGCGGTATCGTATTCATTGGGATTGGTAATAAAATAAGGTTTTAAATGCTTTCCAATGCTTTCGTAATACAGCTTTTCGATAGTGTTTTTGTATTTGAAATCGAGTGGATTTTTGATTAAAGTAAAATTAGTATAACCCACTTCTTTCATAATCAACTGCAAGCCTTTTACGATATTGAAGCTTTTGTCGTTTACAATATTCAACTGTTCGATGTCGTCACGTTCGAAAGTGTTTACAATAACTCTGGCCACGTAATCGACCGGTATAATGTTCAGACCTGTTTCTTCATTGATGATGAAACGAACGTTTTCCTGTTCTCCTTTTCGCTGTGAAGTAAAGTGGAAGAACTTCGCCAAAAGATAAAAAACCATGTATTTTGGAATGAAATATGGACTTTCATTTCCTAGCATTTTACCTCCAATAACGCTTGGTCTCAAAATTTGGAAAGGCAATCCTAATCTTTTACATTCTTTTGCAATGTAATTCTCCGAATGAAATTTGGCATCCTCATAAGCATTACGATGCTCTGGTGTAAAATCCAGATTGTGGAAATCATTATCAATCAATCCTCCACGAATTCCTGAAGAAAATGCAGTTCCTATGTAAATGAATTTCTTGATAAAAGGATGGAAAGTCTTGAAAAGTGATTTGGTTATTTTGGCATTTTCGTCAAAAATTTTCTCTTTTAGATTCTCGTCCGTAGACAGATTTACGTAACCTGCAGAGTGGATAAAGTATGCTCCTTTTATTTTTTGGGAAAAAGTATCTTGAAGATTCGCCAAATCAGAATCTATAATTTCAATATATTCATGCAGTTTTTCCAAACCACTTTTTCGTAAAATTTGAGGGGTATAATCACTGGTCAAAAGTTCATTAACACGGTCTATAGCGTTAACTTTCCCTTTGTTTCTGGCAATAACAAAAAGTTTTCCGCTATTATTTTGTTTTATAAAAAGTTCCAGAATATCATACATAATATGCGATCCCAAAACTCCCGTAGCTCCAGTAAGTATTATTTTCATTGGTGTATTTTTCAAGATGCAAAGATAGTTTTAAAAAAAAGAATGGAGAAGTTTAAAAAGAATACTTGAAAACAGACGCTCATTATAAATGTTACAATGATAAAAAAGCAATGCATTGTTCCCGAATAGTCCACAATTGGTCGAAAGTAATTGTAGTATTTGAGTTGAACAACCATTTTTTTATAAAGTTTTGATGATATTCAATTTTGAATTCACCTACTTGATAAGGTTCTATTTCTATTTCTTCTAATATATCCTTTTCGATTTTAGTGAAATCTGATTTAGGTGTAGTACAATCTACACGTACCTCATCGATTTTTAAATAACAATGGGCTTCTGGTATGAAATCAATGTTGTTATCGGAGAGTATCTTGCCAATTTTGGTGTTACTTTCGTTCATCTTATAAATTCCAATAATAAGTTTGATGTTTGGAATCTTATTTTGGTTAGCCACTTCCTTTAAAAATGCATGTTTAGAGCTACAGGTTCCTTTGTTCTCTCTTAAGACCAAAGACAAATCTTCACGATTAGCGTTTCGTCCGTAAGGTATGTTTTTAACGTAAAGCAATAACTCTTCCCAAGAGAAAATTCCTGAATTGTTCAATTGTTGGGTGAGAATATCTGAAGAAGAAAGCGAAATAGAATTCATTTAGCCTTAATTCAAAATCTGATTAATATGGTATTCTAAATGCTCAACATAATCAGTCATTAAAAATTTTAAATCAATAACTGATTTATCACTCAAGATAATTTGATAATTGAGTGTTTTTTCATCAACATTTTTAAAAATTCTAATTATTTGCTTATTTA